>CAUUIU010000122.1:0-8473 GCA_963545025.1 uncultured Sphingopyxis sp.
GATCGCTCAGTGTCTCGTGGGCTCGGAGATGTGTATAAGAGACAGCTCCACCAGCGCAGCGCGCTCGCGCCTGGCCGCACGATCGCCGGCCCCGCGATCATCATCGACGCACTGTCGACCACGGTGGTCGAACCGGGATGGACGGCGACGGTTGAGGATGAGGGGACATTGAAACTCAGCAAGATCTCAAAGATCCTCCCTGTCGCGAAGCGATGGGGAGGTGGCAGCCCCGCAGGGGCTGACGGAGGGGCCGAGCGCGAAGCGCTCGCTTCGCTCGCAGCCCCTCCACCATCCTCCGGATGGTCCCCCTCCCCATCGCAAAGCGACGGGGAGGATCAATCGGACCCCGACCCCATCCGTCTCGAAATCTTCAACAGCCTGTTCATGGCGATCGCCGAAGAAATGGGCGGCGCGCTGCAGCACAGCGCCTCGTCGATCAACATCCGCGAGCGGCTCGATTTCTCGTGCGCGATCTTCGACGGCATCGGCCGCCTCGTCGCCAACGCGCCGCACATGCCGGTCCACCTCGGCTCGATGGGTGAAAGCGTCCGCACTATCCTGCGCCAACGCACGAACGACGGCCGCGGTATCCGCCGCGGCGACGCCTACGCGCTCAACGCCCCCTACGACGGCGGCACGCATTTGCCCGACATCACCGTCATCATGCCGGTGTTCGTAGAGGGCAACGAACCAAGCTTCTTCGTCGCCGCACGCGGCCACCACGCCGACCTCGGCGGCATCGCCCCCGGCTCGATGCCCCCCGACAGCAAGAGCATCGCCGACGAAGGCATCCTCTTCGACAATATGCTGGTCGTCGATAACGGCCATTTCCGCGACGCCGCGGTCGCCACGCATCTCGTCGACAGCCCCTGGCCCGCGCGCAATCCCGCGCTCAACATCGCCGACCTCAAGGCACAGGTCGCCGCGTGCCAGCGCGGCGCCAGCGCGCTCGTCGACCTCAGCGCCGCGCACGGTGGCCAGACCGTCGCCGCCTATATGGCGCACGGCCAGCGCCAGGCCGAGGCCGCCGTCCGCCAGCTCATCGCGCGCCTCGACAACGGCCAGTTCCGTTACGCGATGGACAATGGCGCCGAGGTGGTCGTCGCGGTCGAGGTCGACCGCGAGGCGCGCCACGTCACCATCGACTTCACCGGCTCGTCGGCGACACTCCCCGACAATTTCAACGCGCCCGCCCCCGTCGTCCGCGCCGCTGTCCTCTATGTTTTGCGCACAATGCTCGACGACCCGATCCCGATGAACGAGGGCTGCCTTGCCCCCGTCACGCTGATCGTCCCCGATAACTCGATGCTATCCCCGGCCTATCCCGCCGCGGTCGTCGCGGGCAATGTCGAGACGAGCCAGGTCATCACCGACGCGCTGTTCGCCGCTTTCAATGCGATGGCCCCCGCGCAGGGGACGATGAACAATTTCACCTTCGGCAACGACGCGTACCAATATTATGAGACGATCGCGGGCGGCTCTGGCGCGGGTCCGGGCTTTGACGGCACCAGCGTCATCCAGACGCATATGACCAACAGCCGCATGACCGATCCCGAAGTCATGGAAACGCGCTTCCCCGTCATCGTCGAGGAGTTTTCGATCCGCAAAGGCTCGGGCGGCGCGGGCCGATGGCGCGGCGGCGATGGCGCAACGCGGCGCATCCGCTTCTGCGAGCCGATGGCCGCGAACATCCTCGCCAACCGCCGCCAGATCGCGCCGAGCGGCCTTGCGGGCGGCAGCGACGCCGCGCCGGGCCGCAACTGGGTCGAGCGCACCGATGGTTTGGTCGAGATGCTCGGCGCCACCGGCAGCGCCGACCTGAAAGCAGGCGACGCCTTCGTGATCGAAACGCCGGGCGGCGGCGGTTATGGTTCGGCGAGGAATGGGCAAGGATGAAAATGGTTCACGCGGAGACGCAGAGACGCGGAGTGGATAGGACCGCATCCAATCCGTTCGCCCTGAGCTTGTCGAAGGGCCGTTCTTCTTTTTGCGAAGTCGAAGAAAAGGACAGTGCTTCGACAAGCTCAGCACGAACGGTTTTTTTGCATTCTCTCCGCGTCTCTGCGTCTCCGCGTGAACCCTTGTCATCACTCAAATTGCGGGTTCGCCTCTGATGCTCGTCCTGATTGGCATTCTCATCATCATCGCGGGCTTCCTGCTCCGCTTCAATCCGCTGCTCGTCATCATGGCCTCGGCGCTCGCGACCGGCCTCGCCGCCGGGCTCGATATCACCGCGATCATCGCCGCCTTCGGCAAGGCGTTCAACGACACGCGCTATGTCTCGATCATCTGGATCGTCCTCCCCGTCATCGGCCTGCTCGAAGCGTACGGCCTGCAACAACATGCGCGCAACATCATCGGCCGCATGCGGGGCGCGACGCTCGGCCGCCTGCTCACCGGCTATCTTTTCCTGCGGCAGGCCTTTGCCGCGGTTGGACTCACCTCGGTCGCGGGCCATGCCCAGACCGTGCGGCCGCTCGTCGCGCCGATGGCCGAGGCGGCCGCCGAGGCGCAGAGCCCCGCGCTCACCGACGACGAGCGAGAGGAAGTGAAGGCCTATGCGGCCGCGACCGACAATGTCGGCGTCTTTTTCGGTGAGGATATCTTTCTTGCCTTTGGCTCGATTCTGCTGATGCGCGGCATACTCGAAGGCTATGGTTACGAGATCGAGCCACTTCACCTCTCGCTCTGGGCGATTCCCACGGCGATCGCCGCCTTCCTGATCCACGGCTTCCGGCTCCGGCGCCTCGACCGAAGGATCCGCACGATCGGGGAGGGCGGCGCATGATCACGCTCGGCCACGTTTATCTCCTCGCGGGCATCGTCTTCGCGCTCTTCGCGTTGCTCGGCCTCTACGATCGCAGCAACCCCAAACGTTTCGGCAACGCTGCCTTCTGGGGTCTGGTCGCGACCTCGATGATCCTTGGCGACTATCTCGGCGATTTCGGCAACGGCCTACTCGTCCTCGCGCTCGTCGCGATCGCCGGCGCCGGCCAGATCGGCCGCGCACCCGGCGGCGAGGTGCCCGTCGAAGTGCAAGCCGAGCGCGCCGCAACCCAGGGCAATTTTCTGCTCCTCGTCGCGTTGATCATCCCCGCGGTCGCGCTCATCGGCACCTTCCTCTTCAAGGAAATCCCCGGCCTCGCCGATCCCAAACAGGCTACGCTCATCTCGCTCGCCTTCGGCGTGCTCATCGCGCTCGCGGTCGGCATGGCGCGCTTGAAGCCGCCCGCCCTCCTCCCGCTCCAGCAAGGCCGCCGCCTGCTCGACTCCGTCGGCTGGGCGGCGATCCTGCCGCAGATGCTCGCCAGCCTGGGCGCGGTCTTCGCGCTAGCGGGTGTAGGCGAGGTGGTTGGAAGCCTCATCGGAACCACGATCCCGGAGGGGAGCCTGTTCGGCGCGACGCTCGCCTTTGGGCTCGGCATGGCGCTCTTCACCATGGTGATGGGCAACGCCTTCGCCGCCTTCCCGGTCATGCTCGCCGCGGTCGGCATGCCCCTGCTCATCAACCAGCATGGCGGCGATCCTGCAGTCGTCGCTTCGATCGGCATGCTCGCGGGCTTTTGCGGCACGCTGATGACCCCGATGGCGGCGAACTTCAATCTGGTCCCCGCGGCATTGCTCGAACTCAAAAACCCCTACGGCGTGATCAGGGCGCAGGTCGGCACCGCGGTGCCGCTGCTCGCGGTCAACATCGTCTTCATCTGGCTTTTCGCTTTCTAAATCCTCCCCGTGGCGAAGCCATGGGGAGGGGGACCGCTCGCGAAGCGAGTGGTGGAGGGGCCGCAACGGCAGCGCCACAGCCCCTCCGTCAGCGCTCCGCGCTGCCACCTCCCCATCGCTGCGCGACAAGGATGATCATCTTGATTAGGACGATGTCATGTACCTCACCCCAGCCCACGCCACCCGCTTCGCGGCCGCCACCCTGTCGCACCTCGGCCGCGAATATCCGTACAAGATGGATCTCGTCCTGAACGGCCCCGAGGACGCGAAGCCGCCACGCGCGCATCACCCGATCTTCCACGGCAGCTTCGACTGGCACAGCTGCGTCCATGGCTGGTGGCAAATCCTCCGCCTCGCGCGCCGCTTCCCCGATCTGCCGGTCACTGCCGGCATCCGCGCCCGCGCCGACACGATGCTCGTCTCCGACAAGGTCGCGGGCGAACTCGCTTTCCTCGATCGCCCTTACTCGGCCGCCTTCGAACGTCCCTATGGTTGGGGCTGGCTGCTCGCGCTTCACGCCGAGGCCGAACGCCACGACGCCCCGTGGGGCGCCGCGCTCGAACCACTCGCTGCCGCTTTCGCCGCGCGCTTCCACGCCTTCCTGCCTAAGCTCACCTATCCGCTGCGCGTCGGGACCCATTTCAACATCAGCTTCGCGCTCCTCCTCGCGCGCCACTGGGCCGAAACCCGCGATCCGGATCTCGGCATCCTCGTCGACACCCGCGCCCGCGACTGGTTCGCTACCGATCGCGACTGCCAGGCATGGGAACCCGGCGGCGACGAATTTCTCTCCCCGGCGCTCACCGAAGCCCACCTCATGGCCGTTGTCCTCGGCGACGACTTCCCCGGATGGTTCGACGCCTTCCTCCCTCGCACGGCGAAGGAACAACCCGCCACCCTCTTCACGCCCGCGACCGTCTCCGACCGCAGCGACGGCAAGATCGCGCATCTCGACGGCCTGAATCTCAGCCGCGCGTGGAGCTGGCGCGCCGTCGCGTCGGCGCTCGGCCCCGCGCACCCCGTCACCCCCGTCGCCGAAGCCGCCGCGCAGCGCCACCTCGCCGCCACACTGCCCCACGTCACCGGCGATTACATGGGCGAACATTGGCTCGCGAGCTTCGCCTTGCTGGCGCTCGACGGCCTCGCCGATTGACAAGCCTCGCCCTCGCGGCAAGAGACTGCGGCGGAGGGGGAGAGAGGTGAACGGAAAGATGCTGCGTCCTACATCGTTCGATGTCGCCGAGCGCGCGGGCGTTTCGCAATCGACCGTTTCGCGCGCCTTGCGGAACAGCCCCGGCGTCAACGCCGAAACGCGCGCGCGCGTCTCGGCTGCGGCGCGCGAACTCGGCTATGTCGTCGACCGCCACGCCTCGTCGCTGCGCCTGAAAAGCAGCGAGACGATCGCGCTCGTCACCATCTGCCGCCCCGGCGAAGACCGCAGCGCGATCAACCCCTTTTATTTCGCGCTGCTCGGCAGCATCGCCGCGGCGACCTCGGCGCGCGGGTTCAACCTGCTCGTCTCGTTCCAGGAAAATCCCGACAATTTCCGCGCCGATTTCGTCGCCTCGGGGCTCGCCGACGCGATGATCGTCATCGGCACGACCAGCAACCGCGAGGCATGGAAATATTTCGCCGACGCACAGGCGTCGGGGCTCGACTTCGTCTGCTGGGGCAGCCCCGGCAGCCCCTTCCACTGGATGCGCAGCGACAATGATATCGGCGGCCAGCTCGCCGCCGAACATCTCGTCAAGGCCGGCCGCCGCCGCATCGCCTTCGTCGGGCCGCAGCAATCGCCGCAGCGCCAGTTCGATGAGCGCCGCGACGGCTTTGCCGCGACCCTCGCCGCGCACGGCATCGCACCCGTCATCGCCGAGCCGCCCGCCGCCGCCGACCGCCACGCGCAGGGCGTCGCCGCAGTTCACGCGCTGCTCGAGGCGCATCCCGACACCGACGCGATCTTCGCCGCCAGCGACATGCTCGCGCTCGGCGTGCTGCAAGGGCTCAAGGATGCGGGGCGCCGCGTGCCCGAGGATGTCGCGCTGATCGGCTTCGACGGCATCCGCGCGGGCAGCCTCGCCGACCCCGCGCTCACCACGCTCGAGCCCGACCTCGACGCCGCCGGCGAGGCGCTCGTCGCCATGGCGCTCGAGGATGACGAACGCACGCGCAGCGGCACGCGCATCCCCGTCCATCTCGTCGTGCGCGGCTCGGCCTGACGCAAAGTTACCGTGACTTAACTTACCCAAAAGTAGCAGTGGCTTATCCCCCCAATGGGCATCTTTAGGGGCGGAGGGGCGCGGGGATTTGTCGGGTCAGTTTTTCATTTCATTGCTCAATCCCGGCATCGGCCTGCTTTTTGCCACGGCCTTTTTCCTGCTCTGGCTGAACCGGCGCGAGCGCTACGTCGCCTATGCCTCGGCCGCCTACACCGCGTCCGCCATTTCCTTCCTGATCCAGGACGTCGGCCCGGTGCTGCCGATGGAGGTGCAGCGCATTCCGTCGAACCTCGGCTTCCTGATCACCGGCGCGCTGTTCGCCGCGGCGATCATCAAGCGCTATAACCTGCCCGTTCCCTGGCGCGCGATGGCGGCCGCGGGCGCGGTGTCGATGGCGGTCTTCCTGTGGTTCCTGTTCGGCCAGCAGAGTATCGCGGTCCGGGTCTATTCGATCAGCCTCGGCGCGGGGGCGATTGCCGCGATGGTCGTGGTCGCGCTCTGGCCGGTCGAAAAACGCTATCTCATCGACAAGGTGCTGTTCTGGGTCGCCGCGCTGTCGGCGCTCAACCTCATCGTCCGTCCCGGCATCATCATGCTGATCAGCGGCGGCTTCGACAATTATGTCGGCTTCCAGCAGTCGCTCTATTGGACCACCGTCCAGTTCAGTCAGGCGATGGTGTCGATTACCGCCGCGATCAGCCTGATGGTCGCGGTCGGCATCGACCTGATCGCCGAGGCGCGCGCCGAGGCGAACGCCGACGAGATGTCGGGCCTGCTCAACCGCCGCGGGTTCGAAGCGCGCGCGACCAGCGCGCTGCGCCGCTGCGCCGAAGACGACCGTCCCGTCGCGCTGCTCATCGCCGATCTCGATCATTTCAAGCGGGTCAACGACCGCCACGGCCACGCCGTCGGCGACGCGATCATCGCCTGCTTCGGCGCGCATGTCCTTGACCTGCGCGCCGAAGGCATGGTCGCGGGGCGCATCGGCGGCGAGGAATTCGCGGTGCTGCTCCCCGGCGCGAGCATCGAGAGCGCGCGCCAGCTGGCCGAGGTCATCCGCATCGGCCTGCCCACCGCCTGCGCCGCGCGCATTCCGCCCAGCCTGCTCCCGACCACCAGCATCGGCATCGCCGCCGGCCTGCCGAGCGAGGGGCTGTCGCAGCTGATGCGCCAGGCCGACGAGGCGCTCTATGACGCCAAGCGCGCCGGCCGCAACCGCGTCCGCGCCTTCAACCCCGTCCCGCTACAACTCGCCGTCGGCGCCGGCTAGGCGCCGCGCCTCACTTCTTCGGCAGCCGCGCCGTCACCTTCACCTCGACCACCGCGCTCGGCTCGTAGAGCCGGGCGATGCCGATCGCGGTCCACGCCGGCGGCGGCAGTTTCACATGGCGGTTCTTCACCGCGACGAACGCGTCGATCGTGCCGGGAAGGTCGGTGTGAAAGGTCGTGATGTCGACGACATCGTCCCAGCTCGCCCCCGCGCGCGCCAGGATCGCCGCGATCCGCTGAAACGCGCGTTCGAACCCGGGCTCCAGCCCCGCATCGCCCTCGCGCGGCCCCGCGACGACGCCCGAGAGATAGAGGGTATCGCCCGCGATCACCGCATCGGCATAGCCAAGCTGTTCTTGTGCCGCGCGCGCGCGCGCATTCTCGGGCATCAGCACCTTGTCGGCCTCGCGCGCCGTCGCCGGGCTCGCGAGCAATCCAGCCGCCAGCACCGCACCCGTCATCGCTGTTCGCATGATCCGCATCCCTTCTGTTCGGGCAACCGGGCGCAAAGGTGACAGCTGGCCGGGGCATGCGCAAGCTCGGCCCGCGCGGCGCGATGCTCGTGTCAGGCGGCCGGCGGCGGCAGACGCTTTTGCGCCTGCTCCGGCCCGTCGAGCGCCGCCAACTCGGCATCGCTCAGCGGCATCGCCTGCCCGCATTCGGTGCAGCGCGGACGTCCGGGGAGCCGCCGCTGGCGCTTCACCATGCGGATGCGGCGGATCAGGATTTCGTCGACCTCCTGCTGCGTCGGTCGCTGCCGCTTGCCCTCGTTCGGCCCTTGGTCGAAGACCATGCCGCTGAAATATTCCTCGCGCGACAGAAAGCGGTGCCGCACCGCCTCGGGCAGTTCATAGGCCTCGGCCTCCTCGGGCGTCAGATGCACATTCTGTCCGCCCTTCAGGTCGCCGCGCTTGATCAGCAGCCCCAGCATCGAATCCGACGGCGCGATCCGCCGCTCGACCTCCCTGCCGTTCCGCAGGATCACCGTCTCGCGCCCTTCGACCGCGCGCTCATAGGCGACCGCCTCCAGCCCGCGCAGCGCCCGCGCGATCGCCTCGCCGCACGCCTTGTCGAACGGGGCGAACAGCGCGCGCGATCGATTGACCGAGGTCGTGCTGACCCCCGCGATCCGCGCGGCATCGGTGATGCACCCCGTTTGCCCCAACGTCGCCAGAAACACCCGCGTCCGCACCGCCGTCCACCCGTCGGAGCGCACGCGCAGCTGTCTCTTATACACATCTCCGAGCCCACGAGACACTGAGCGA
>CAUUIU010000123.1:0-8454 GCA_963545025.1 uncultured Sphingopyxis sp.
CGAGATCGCTCAGTGTCTCGTGGGCTCGGAGATGTGTATAAGAGACAGCACCGTCGTAATAAGGATCATAGGGCGGCGGGGCATAGCTGGTGCCCGCGCCCTCGACCGTGCCTTCATAGCGGCCTTCGTAACGGCGGCCGTCGGGCGCCTCGTACGTGCCGTCCCAGGTGCCGGTCCAGCGGCCCTCGGCATCATAGCTGCCATTGACCTGACGATATTCGACTTCGCTCGGCACGCGGTCGGGTGCGCCGGTATAGACGCGCACATCGGGCGCGGCCGGGGCGCCATAGTCGAGCTTGGGAGCGGGCTTTTCGCCGAACGAAGCGGTCGGGGTCAGCGTCGGCGCAGCAGCCATCGGCAATTCGGCGCTCGTCGCGCGGCCCGCCAGCAACAGCGACCCCGCGGCCACACCCAAGAGCAAAATCGTGCGCATGCTTAACTCCCTGTTACCTTCGCTCGTCGACAGACCGCGCCGCGACGAGCGATTGGTTAACAGCGTGTTATCAAATTCCGCCGATTCCCGCGAATCCGTTAACCCTGTGTTTTGCGTCCCAATTTGGGTCAGGCGGCGAGCGCGGAGGCGATGCGCGCGATCAGCGCCTCGGCGCCCGCCTGATCGTCGGCAGTGAAGCGCTTGGGGGAAGGGCTGTCGAGGTCGAGCACGCCGATCAGCCGGTCGTTCGCGATGATCGGCACGACCAACTCGCTGCGGCTGTCGGCGTCGCAGGCGATGTGGCCGGGAAAGGCGTAAACATCCTCGACGCGCTGCGTGGCGCGCAGCCGTGCCGCGGCGCCGCACACGCCCTTGTCGAGCGGAATGCGGATGCACGCCGCCTTACCCTGGAACGGGCCGAGCACGAGTTCGGTCCCGTCGAAGCGATAGAAGCCCGCCCAGTTGAGATCGGGGATCGCCTGCCAGATCAGCGCCGCGACATTCGCCATGTTCGCGATCCCGTCGGGCTCGCCCGCGACGAGGCCTTCGGCGGCGGAGCCGGCTTCGGCCCACAGTTCGGCGGCATCGGTGGCGGAAAAGGCGAGGGCGTAGGACATGGGCTTGCTTTCGGATCAGGGATGACAGGACGGCATAAAGACCGGAGCGGCAGGCGCGTCGGCGCGCCAGCTGAGCCGGAAGATCACATATTGGGCGGCGTGGTCCGAAAGACGAGGGCCATTCTTTCCGTCGAAGAGCGTCGCGATGGAAAG
Source organism: uncultured Sphingopyxis sp. (assembly GCA_963545025.1). Taxonomy (GTDB): domain Bacteria; phylum Pseudomonadota; class Alphaproteobacteria; order Sphingomonadales; family Sphingomonadaceae; genus Sphingopyxis. The sequence continues at coordinate 1,204 of CAUUIU010000123.1, forward strand.
CGGCTCCACCTGCAGCGCGTCGGAACTCCGGAAACCGAGCAGATCATAGGCGTCGGACCATGCTTTCGTATCGCTCATTGGCGACGCGCGTGCTGCAAAACCCCGGCCTTTTGCTGCAAGACGGAAGCCCGGATCCTCGCCGAAGTCGCCGACGCGATCACCTGCCCGGTAATTGTTGAAATCGCCCGCCGCGATCGTCGCCGGGCGGCCGACGGGTGCAATAAACCGGTCGTTCTCCCGCGTTTGCAATATATGCGCCTCCTCGGCCCGCAGGACCGAGACGCCCGAAGGTTCGCGCGAGTTGCGATGGGTGTTGAAGACGAACAGCGGCGCAGGCGCCCCCGGAATGTTGATCCGCACCAGCGCGCCGCCCTTGTTCGACAGGCAGTCGAAGCCTGCGCAGCTGTCCGCTCCGAAGGCCTCGCTATCGGCGTAGTTCAGCGGCAGGTCGGTCGCGATATACAGTCCGCCATCGAGCCATTTTCCGATGCCTTCGCCCTTCCACCACCGCGCACCAGCTGCAAAGTTCGCTGACGGTTTGGCTGCCGCAAGATTGCGCGGCTGATCGAGCGCCGGGCCGGGCACGATAGCAGCGAAGCGGCCGTTTTTTGTAATCCGCGACGCCTCGGGCGTGAACGCCTTGTGCAGCAACAATATGTCGGGACCGAGCCCCGCCGCCCGCCGCTTCGCGATCCAGTCGGCGATCCGCTTCAGCTTCGCATCGCGCCCACTGCGGATCGGCCAGGGCAGCCCTTCGACATTCCAGAGGAGGACACGCAGCCGCGTCGCCTTGCGCCCGTCGGCGAGTGTCTCGACCGCCGGCACCGCCGCGGGATCGTAACAATCGGCACGCCGCTCGACGCGCCCCGCGCGCCCGTCAGGCAGAATCGCCCAGACCGCCGCCACGACTCCCAGCAGGAGCGCGGCAGCGATCGCGGGCCAGCGCCTTACTGGACGCTCAGACCGGTCCATTTGGCCGCAAAGGCATATTTGTCGGCGGCTTCGGCGATGATCTTGTCGGTCGGCTTGCCCGAGCCATGACCGGCGCGCGTTTCGATGCGGATCAGGTGCGGCTTGTCGCCGACCTCGGCGTGCTGGAGCGCGGCGGTATATTTGAAGCTGTGCCCCGGCACGACGCGGTCGTCGGTGTCGGCGGTCGTCACCAGCACCGCCGGATAGGCCGTCCCGGCCTTGATATTATGATAGGGCGAATAGCCGAGCAGGGTCCGGAAATCGCCTTCCTTCGACGGATAGCCATAATCGTCGACCCAATAGCGTCCGGCGGTGAAGCGGTCGAAGCGCAGCATGTCCATCACGCCGACCGCGGGCAGCGCCGCGGCGATCAGGTCGGGACGCTGGTTGGTCACCGCGCCGACGAGCAGCCCGCCGTTCGACCCGCCCTCGATCGCGAGCTGGCCCTTGCCGGTGATACCCTCGGCCATCAGATATTCGCCCGCGCCGATGAAGTCGTCGAACACATTCTGCTTCTTGTCGAGGCGGCCGGCGTCGTGCCACGCCTTGCCATATTCGCCGCCGCCGCGCAGGTTCGCGATCGCAAGCACGCCGCCCTTGTCGACCCAGGCGAGCCGCGTGGGCGAGAAGGCGGGGGTCATCGAGACATTGAAACCGCCATAGCCATAAAGAAGCGTCGGCGATCCCTTGCTGCGGTCGAGCCCTTTCTTCATCACCACGAACATCGGCACCTTGGTACCGTCCTTCGACGTGAAGAAGCGCTGTTCGACAATGAAGTCCGCAGGCTTGAAGGTCAGCTTGGGCTCGGCGAAAATCTCGCTCTTCCCGGTCAGCGTGTCGAAGCGATAAACGGTCGTCGGGCGCGCGAAGCTGGCGAAGGAGTAGAAGGTTTCGGGGTCGCTCGACTTGCCACCGAAGCCCGAGGCCGATCCGATGTCGGCAAGGTTTATGTTCGCGACCGCCTTGCCATCCAGGGCGACCATCCGCGCCTCCGACTTGGCATCGCCGAGGTAAGACAGAATGATGCGGGTGCCGACGCGCGACGCGCCGACCAGGGTCGCTTCTTCTTCGGCGACGAGCTGGGTCAGCTGCGCGGGCTTCCTGATATCCATCGACACCAGCCGCTGGCGCGGCGCGCCCTTGTTGGTGAGGAAGGTGAAGCGCGTGCCCTCGTTGGTCACATATTCCCAGTTGTTCGCGAAATCGTCGACCAGCGTGATCGGCTTTCCGAGCGTCTTGCCGAGCGGATAGAGCGTCAGGCCATAGCGCTCGTCAGTGCCCTCGGAGCCCACGACGAGCAGATATTTGCCGTCGTCGGTCACGACCGCGCTGTTGTTGAGCTTGGGCTTGTCGGGGGTCGCGTGGATCAGCACGTCGGCGTTCTGCGGCGTTCCGAGCTTGTGGAAATAGACCGCATGATTTTCGTTGAGCGATTGGAAGGCTTCGCCCGCCTTCGGTTCGGGGAAGCGCGAATAATAAAATCCGCTGCCGTCCTTGGCCCAGTCGAGCGCCGAGAATTTGACCCAGCGCACCTCGTCGGACAGATCCTGCCCGGTCGCGACATCCTTGACGCGGACGATGCGCCAGTCGGTGCCGCCGTCCTGCACCGAATAGAGCAGATGCTTGCCGTCTTCCGACGGATTCCATTCGGCGAGCGCGGTCGCGCCGTCCTTGGCCCAGCCATTGGGGTCGATCAGCACGCGGCCTTCGCCCTTCAGCCCCTCGCGGACGTAGAGCACCGACTGCGGCTGGAGCCCGTCGTTGCGCGTATAGAAGTAATGCGTGCCGGCCTTGCGCGGCAGACCGAAGCGTTCGTAGTTGAACAGCTCGGTCATTCGCTTGGCAAAGGCATCGCGGCCCGGCAGCGTATCGAGATAGGCGTCGGTGACCTTGTTCTGGTCAGCGACCCACGCCGCGACCTTCGGATTGACCCGGACGTCGTCTTCCAGCCAGCGATAGGGGTCGGCGACGTCGATGCCGAACTGCGGATCGACCGTGTCGCCGCGCGCGGTGTCGGGATAGGTCAGCGCGGGCAGCGTCGCCGATGCCGCGTCGTCCGCCGCCTGTGCGACCGTCGGCGCGGTCATGAGCAGCGCCAGCGCGAGCGGAGCGGACAGTTTCTTACGGGACATGGCAAGGCGACCTCTTCGTTTCGAGACATAATCGTGCGCTCGTATGTAAGGACTGGCAGGGGGCGGGCAAGGGGATTTGCGGAACATGTCCGCCCGGCAGAAATGCGTGCACTTTCAGACACCAACATGGTAAACCAAAAATAAACACATATTTTCAATATGTTGTGTTGATGAATGGGTAGGTTCGAATTATAAGAGTCGCGCAGTCACGGGTCGCAACAGAGCAACTGCACTTCCCTTGAAAAGGAGACGACCCATGAAAGCAGATATCGATCTGGCGACAAAATTTTCCTCCACACGCTTCGACAAGGCGCGGATGAAAGCCTTCGCCGCCCATATTGCCCAGCTCGAAGCCGAAGACGGCATCCGCATCATCGACATTCTCGACAATGGTATTCCGCCGTTCGAGGATCTCGCGACGGTGCATTTCAAGGCCCCGCGCGAGAGGCTGAGCGAACTGGTCGGCGGATTGCTCAACGTAGCCAAGCTCAACCCCAGCGTCATCATCAACGGCATTCCGGCCGAGCGGCTGGTCGACGTGCATGTCGCGGTGCGCGGACACTGACCGTTGGTCGGTGCCCTTGCGAGCAAGACGGTTCAGGTTCACCTGAACCGTCGTTGCAACCTGTCGTGCGCCCATTGCTATTCGATGTCGGGACCGTCCGAGACCGAGCAGCTGGAGGCCGCGGCGTTGATCGGCTTTCTCGCGGAGGCGGCGGATGAAGGCTATGGCGTCGTCGCCTTTTCGGGCGGCGAGCCCTTTCTCTATCCCGATTTTCCTGCGGTGCTGGAGGCCGCGAAAGCCCTGGGGTTCAGACGGCTCGCGGTCACCAACGGAACGGTGCTGACCGGCGCGCGCGCCGCGGCGCTGCCGCTGCTCGATCTTGTCGCGGTCAGCGTCGACGGCAGCGAGGCGGTGCACAACCGGTTGCGCCGCTCGCCCACCGCCTTTGCGCGGATGCGGAAGGGCCTCGATGTCATTCGGCAGACGGGATTGCCGTTCGGCATCGCGCATACCGTGACGCGCGCCAGCCTGGCGGACCTGCCCTTGATGGCGGCCTTTGCCGCGGACCAGGGCGCGCGCGTGCTGCAGCTTCATCCGCTCGGCCTCGTCGGCGCGGCAGCGGGGATGACCGACGCGCTCGATGGCGAGACGCTGGCCCGCACCTGGCTGACCGCGCTGGCGCTGCAGGCCGACTATGGCGATCGGCTGGCGATCCATGTCGACCTGTTCAATCGCGCAACGCTCGCCGCGCGGCCCGAGCTGGTCGTGCCCGAAGACAGCGACGGGGCATTGTCGGACGTCATCAACCCGCTGGTCCTCATGTCGAACGGCGATCTCAGCCCGATCTGCCACGCGATGGCGCCGGATCTGCGCCTCGGCCGTCTTGGCGGCGCGTCGCTATCCGACATGGCGCGCCGATATCGCGAGCACGGCTTCGCCGACCTTCGCGCCCTGTGCCGGACGCTCTGGGAGGAAGTGACGGCGGATGCCGAGGGCTGGCCCTATCTCAACTGGTACGAATTGCTGGAGACGCGCTCGCAGCGGGTGCTGGTGCATTAGGCGGAGCGGCGGCGGCCGTTATTTCCAGCGCTGCAAGATCCCGCGCAAATTCTCCCAGCGTCAGCATTCCCGCGCACGCCCGCGCGCCCGGCGCCGGCGCGCGACCGTCGCGAAACCGGCGCAGCATCGCGAGCGCCGCCAGTACCGGCACATAGGGCCCGCGATTGCCGTCGGCGCGCAACGTCCAGCGGGCGCGGCTTGGACGATCTGCAGCGTTCTTCCCTTCGACGATGATCTCCATGGCGCCGATATCGCTGCCGAACGGCACAAGGCACCGGGCGATGGCAAGCAAAGGGCGCGAAGCGGGCCGCAGGCTGACGAGCCAGCCCCAGCGGACCGGCCATGCGAGAAGCGCCAGCCCCAGATGAAGGATGGACAGCTCCATCCCCGCGAAGAATTCGGCCGCCCGGGTCGGCCGATAACGGGCGACGAGCAAATCCTGTTCGGGGGTGTCGCACACGCTTGCCCAGCGTTTGCCGACGCCGCAAATATGCCAGCGATGCAGCATCCCCCAGCCCGGAACGTCGGTCCACCCTCCCTTGCGCCACACGCGGACCGGGTGGCCGACATAGGATAGGATGGCCTGCACCACGGCGAGACCGCGTGGTGCCCGGTTGCCGGGAAAGATGCCAACGCGGATCGTCGCGACCTCACGCCAGCCCGCCACCAGCGCGTCGATCACGGCGTGCGATAGTGCGGGGATCGAGCTGGCGCCCGTGGTCACGCTGATCCCTACGGCCTTCGCGGCTGCATCATGGCGTCCGATGGCGGCGACGAAGTCGCGTCCGTCCGCAAGGTCGATATAGGGCACGCGCGCGCCGATCGCCGCCTCGATGACTGTCGGCGCCGATGCCTGGAAGGGCCCGGCAGCATCGACGACCAGGTCGAAATCGGAAAGGTCCGTGGCGGTCAGCGCCAGACGATCGAGGCTGTGGACGGGCAGACCTCCGAGCCGCGCGGCGAGGGCATCGAGCTTCGCCCGGTCGCGCGCCGCGAGCGTCAGCGCGATGCCCGCTTCGCGTGCCGCCAGTTCGGCGAGGCGGCTGCCGAAGACGCCGCTCGCGCCGATCAGCAGGACACGGAGGTCAGCCATCGCGGAAGAGCGCGTGCTGATTGACCAGTTCGCCCAACAAGGGGTGCGTAACCCGGAGGTCGAAGGCGAAGCGGCCGTGGCCGAGATGCTGGTGGGTCACGACCGTCGCGCCCGGCGCAAGCCAGCGGGGAAGGCGGAAGCGCCGTCCTCGCGCGCGCCAGAAATAATGATCGGACGCAAAGATCAGCGCATCGGCCTCCGCCCGCACCGTCAGCGCCATGCCGAAGCCGCCGCCGATATGTTCCTCGAGCCCCGTCGGGCCGGCGAAGCTCTTGGCGCTGTGGATCACCTGCGGAAATCCCTGGGCGCGGCCATAGAGCCGCGTCCAGCATTGGCCCCCGTTCCGCCGGTCTTCACTCACCGCGACCGCCGCCGGGGCAGGGCCGCTGGCGTCCGTCGGCAGCGGAGCGCCGATCATGCGGCAGACCTGGGCCAGCAGCCAGCCCGCGCGGGACAGTCGCGTCCAGACGATTTCGCCGCTGTAGGTCGCGACAGCCTGGCCCGCGAGGCGCTTCGAGAAACGGCGGCGAACGTCGGCGGGCAGCGCGTCCCAATCGCGGGCGGGAATGAGGCGCCGAAAGCGGTAATCGTAAAGGGCGTCGTCGCTCTCCTTTGTCGCGGCCGGGCTCTCGATTGGCCGTTGTCGCTCCATCCCGCTGCCCATCGTCGCCTCCTAGTTGGCGTTCTTGCCCTTGCCGGGACGCCAGCCCAACAGCTTCGTCACGCCCGCGCCGAGCTTGATCAGCCGCATCAGTGCGGGTTTGGGCACGCTCAGCATCTCGTCGTGCCAGCGGCTCATCGTCGTCACGAAATCGAGCATGTCGGCGAGCCGCGCCTTCGCGCCGTCGCTGAGCTCAGGATCGTGCGCGGCGCGCGCGACGCAGGCTTTCAGTGCCGCCTCGGCTGGATCGACCTCGCGCGCCTTGCGCCCCGCAGCGATCCGCGTCACCATTTCCCAGATATCGGTTTCGGCCGTAAAATGATCGCGCCGGTCACCGAACAGCGGAACACGCTCGATCAGGCGCCAGCCGAGCAATTCCTTGATCGAATTGGAAACATTGGAACGCGCGAGGCCGAGCAGCTCGGCGATCTCCTCGGCATGCAGCGGGCGATCGCTGACGAAGAGCAATGCGTGGATCTGCGCCACCGAGCGGTTGACACCCCATTGCCCGCCAAGATTGCCCCAATGGAGAATGAACTCCGTTGCTGCGGGAGACAGTTTCGACTCATGTTCGATAATTTCTGTCATAACAGAAATATCCGACGAAACGGATGCAGAGTCAAGGGGCCGCGGAATCCAGGAACCTTGCGGAGCGACGCGAAAATATTGATAAAGGCCGGGGGGAGATTGCCATGTCCTTGTCGAGACGCATCCTGTTCGGTCTGACCATCGCCGCGATGATCCTTTGGTCGCTGGCGGTTTCCGGCGTCGTCAGCATATCCGACGCCGCCGAGTTCGGTTTGTGGGGCCTGTGGATGCTGCTCTTGAT
>CAUUIU010000124.1:0-8436 GCA_963545025.1 uncultured Sphingopyxis sp.
TCTAGCTTCGTCGGCAGCGTCAGATGTGTATAAGAGACAGGACATAGGAGTAGGTATAGGCGCTGCCCGATGCGGGGATCATCGTCGCCATTTCGGCATAGGCGAGCGCGGCGCAGGCGCAGATGAGGCCCGCGATGCCGAAGGACAGGATCACCGCCGGACCCGCCTTGTCGGCGCCGACGCCGATCAGCGTCAGGATGCCGGTGCCGACAATCGCGCCGACGCCGAGCGCGATCAGGTGCGGCCAGCCGAGCGTTCGCGCGAGGCCATGCCCCTCCTGCTGCTCCGGAACGATGGATTTGCGGCGGAACAGGCTGTCGGACATGCGGTGGGCTCCCCTTAAGCGCTCTATTGTGCTTTGCGCCGCTTGTAAGGGAGTGAGGCGTCAGCGCAAGATAACAACAACGCTCAGAGCAGCCCCTCGATCGCCTCGGCCAGCGCGGCATCGCGTTCGGACAGGCCGTCGGCGTCGTGCGTCGTCAGCAGGATGTCGACGCGGTTATAGACGTTCGACCATTCGGGGTGATGGTCCATCTTTTCGGCGAGGATCGCGACGCTTGCCATGAAGCCGAAGGCCTGCGCGAAATCGTCGAACTTGAACTGGCGGGCGATGCCGTCGCGCACCGGCTCGTGCGTCCAGTCGGGAAAGCGCGCAAACAGCGCGGCGCGCTCTGCATCGTCGAGTTTCTGGACCACGTCATATCTCCCGCTGGTCAATGTGCCGCGCCCGCCATAAGGAAGGGCGCGATGAGCGACAAGACCGACCTATCGCAGCTTCCGTCCGGCTGGACCGGCGTCGCCCCCGACGCCGACGCGCTGTTCGCGATGGCCGAGGCGGCGCTCGAAACGATGCCGGCGGTGTTCAGGCCGCATATCGAGGGTCTCGTGATTTCAGTGGAGGAATTCGCCGACGACGCGATGCTGAAGTCGCTCGACATTGAGCATCCCTATGAGCTGACCGGCCTCTACGAAGGCCGGCCCCTGACCGAGCGCAGCATCGACCAGAGCGGCGGCATGCCCGACCGGGTGACGCTCTATCGGATTCCGATCCTCGTCGAATGGATCGAGGGCGGCGAGCGGCTCGACTGGCTGGTGCGGCATGTACTGATCCACGAGATCGGCCATCATTTCGGCTTCTCCGACGACGATATGCACGCGCTCGAGGATATGGCGTGACCGAGTTGCTGCGGCTGGAGAATGTGGCGTGCATTCGCGGCGACCGGCTGTTGTTCGAGGGCCTTTCGCTGAGGCTCGGCCGCGGCGATGCGCTATGGCTGCGCGGTCCGAATGGCGCGGGCAAGTCGAGCCTGATCCGGTTGGCGGCCGGGCTGCTGCGTCCCGCCGCCGGTACGGTTGAACGGCGTGAGCGCATCGCGCTGATCGACGAGGCGGCGGCGCTCGATGCCGAACTGCCGCTGCGCCGCGCGCTCGATTTCTGGGCGCGGGTCGATACGGTCGATGGCCATGCCGTCGACCGCGCGATGGACGAGATGGCGCTGGCGCCGCTCTCCGAAGTGCCGGTGGCGATGCTCTCGACCGGCCAGCGCAAGCGCGCCGCGATGGTGCGCGTGATAGCCAGCGGCGCCCCGATCTGGCTGCTCGACGAGCCAGCGAACGGGATGGACGATGCGGCGCAGGCGCGGCTGGTCACGGCGGTTGCGAAACATCGGGCGAATGGCGGGGCGCTACTGCTCGCGTCGCACTTCGCCCTCGGCATCCCCGATCTCGCCGAACTCGATATGGGCGCGCTCGCGTGACCGCGCTGATCGCCCTCTTCTGGCGCGACCTCCGCCGCGCATGGGGCAGCGGGGCGCTATGGCTGCCCGTGCTCTTTTTCCTGCTCGTCGCGACCGCCTTTCCCTTTGCTGTGGGGCCCGATGCGCCGCTGCTGCGCCGCGCGGGCGGCGGAATGGTATGGGTCGCAGCACTGCTCGCGGCGCTGCTGCCGATCGACCGGCTGGTGAAGCCCGACAGGGATACCGGCGTGCTCGATCAGCTCGCGGTGCGCGGTTTCGCCGACGAAGTGATCGCCGCGGTGAAAATCGGCGCGCATGCCATCGGTTTCGGGCTTCCCTTGCTGATCGCGCTGCTTCCCGCATCGGCGCTGCTCGCGCAGGACGCGGGGCGGGTCGGACTGCTCGCGACGGGCATAGCCATCGCCATCCCCGCGCTTGCCTCGCTCGCGGTGCTGAGCGCGGCGCTGACCGCGACCCACAAGGGCGGCAGCGCGGTCGGCGGGTTGCTGATCCTGCCGCTCGCGGTGCCGATGCTGATCTTCGGCGCGGGGATGCTCGATCCGTCGGGACGCAGTGCGGTGAAGCTGTTGGCGGCGGTGAGCCTGTTGCTGACCGTGATCGGGCCGTTTGCGGCAGGCGCTGCGTTGCGAGGGCTGCGGGAATAGCCCCGACCTTACTTGCGTCGAACGACCCAGCGGAAATAGCATGTCACGAGTCCGTCGCCCAACAAAAGAAGCGACACGACGCCCCACCCCAATCGTCCGAGGGTCGACTGACTTACCAGCGCTACAACGAAAAAGCCTACGCCCCAGAAGATTTCGAGTGGCGCAATCATTCCGAGGGGTGATTGCGCTTGCCGTTCTCGTCGACGTTTCCAGGAACGCGGCGGCGCTTCAGGCGTCCGTTTGCCAGCCGCCCATGCCCATCTGCCGGCAGCAGTCACCGCGCCGCTAATATATAGTTCGCGTTCTTCTGCGCTTACGCGCACGCCGCCGGACCATGGCCTCGGATAATAGATAAAGCCGTCCCCGTCCTTTTCGAAAAAAGTATCGAGGCTGTCGCGTTCGAATTGCATCCTGCAACGACTAGGCCAGCCTGAGTTTTCGTCAAGACCAGAGCTCTTCCTGGATATCGCACCCATAAGAAAAGGGCCGGAGTTTCCTCCGGCCCTTCCCTAAATCATTGTGGTGCCTATCAGGCGCCGGTGACGTCGGCCGTATCGACCTTCACACCGGGGCCCATCGACGACGACAGCGCGATCTTGCGGACATATTTGCCCTTCGCGCCGGCCGGCTTGGCCTTGACGATCGCGTCGACGAACGCGTCGAAGTTCTGGCGGAGCTTTTCCTCGCCGAACGACAGCTTGCCGAGGCCGGCGTGGATGATGCCGACCTTTTCGACGCGGAATTCGATCTGACCGCCCTTGGCGGCCTTCACGGCTTCGGCGACGTTCGGGGTCACGGTGCCCAGCTTCGGGTTCGGCATCAGGCCCTTCGGACCCAGCGTCTTGCCGAGGCGGCCGACGATGCCCATCATGTCCGGCGTCGCGATGACGCGGCCATAGTCGAGGTTACCCGCGAGCATGTCTTCCATCAGGTCTTCGGCACCGACCTTGTCGGCGCCGGCGGCCAGCGCCTTGTCGGCATTGTCGCCGCGCGCGAACACGGCGACCTTGACGTCCTTGCCGGTACCGGCGGGGAGCGTCACGACGCCGCGGACCATCTGGTCGGCGTGGCGCGGATCGACACCGAGGTTCATCGCGATTTCGAGCGTTTCGTCGAACTTGGCCGAGGCCAGCTCGCGAACGGTCTTCAGCGCTTCGTCGACGGTGTGCAGCTTCAGCGCATCAACCTTGCCCTCGAGGGCCTTCTGCTTCTTAGTCAGCTTTGCCATCGGATCAGCCCTCCGTCACTTCGAGGCCCATCGAGCGCGCGCTGCCCTCGATGATCTTCGTTGCCTGTTCGATGTCGTTCGCGTTGAGATCCTTCATCTTGATCTCGGCGATTTCGGCGAGCTTCGAGCGCGCGATCTTGCCACCGCTGATCTTGCCCGGTTCCTTCGAACCCGACTTGAGGTTCGCGGCCTTCTTGATCAGGTAGGTCGCCGGCGGCGTCTTCGTAACGAACGAAAAGCTCTTGTCGGCGAACACGGTGATGATGGTCGGGGTCGGCGTACCCTTTTCCATACCGTCGGTCGCGGCGTTGAACGCCTTGCAGAATTCCATGATGTTGACGCCGCGCTGACCCAGTGCCGGCCCAAGCGGCGGCGACGGGTTGGCAGTGCCGGCGGGCACCTGCAGCTTGATGTAGCCGCTAATCTTCTTAGCCATGATGGCCTCCTATCTTTCTGTCGCCCCGGACGTGATCCGGGGCTCAAAATTAGCGGTCAAACAGAAGGGCATCACCCCTTCCTCCCGCGCGGAATCACGCCCTTATCTGACGCGAAGCGGCGCCCATAAGCGCAAATTGGCGAAGAAACAAGCCTTTTGGCCGTTCAGGCGGGCGGCGTGAAGCGCACGAGCCCTTCCTGCACGACCGTCGCGATTAGCGTGCCGTCCTGCCGATAGATCGAGCCGCGGCACAGACCGCGATCGCCGCCTGTCCACGGGCTGTCCATCACGAAGACAAACCAGTCGTCGACGCGGATGTCATCGTGAAACCACATCGCATGGTCGAGGCTGGTCGTGAACATGCCGGGGGTCCAGAAGGTCACGCCGTGCGGGAGCATCGCCGATGACAGCAATCCCATGTCGGACGCGAACGCCAGGAAGGCGCGGTGAAGCAGCGGATCATCGCCGATCGGCGCGGCAGCGCGGAACCATTGATAATGCTGCGTCGCGCCCTCCGACGGAGGCGGACGAAAGCTGCGAACCTCGAATGGCCGGCGGCGCGACATATGCGCGAGCTGGCGGTCGGAGATATCGGGATCGGCGGCGATGAAATCGGTGAAGTCCCAGCATTCTTCCGGCGGCAGCAGGTCGGGCATTGGCACCTGGTGCGACAGGCCCTTGGCGGGGAGCTGGAACGAAGCGGTCAGGTTGAAAATGACCTTGTCGTCCTGCCGCACCACGACGCGGCGGTTGGAAAAGCTGCGTCCGTCGAAGTCGCGGTGGACGCGAAAATGGAGCGGCTTGGTCTCGTCTCCGCCGCGCAGGAAATAGGCGTGGAGCGAATGGACCTGCTTGTCCGCATCGACGGTGCCCGCCGCGGCGAACATCGCCTGCGCGATCACCTGCCCGCCGAAAATGCGATCACGGGCGGTTGTGGCACGCGCCGGGAAGGTGAACTCGTCCTCGGGACCGGCGGGTTCAAGGTTAAACAGCCCTGCAACCGCGGCCACGGCCTTTTCGGCCGGGACGCTGTCGTTGATCGCGCGCGCCCGCGCAATACGATCCTGTATCTCTTCGGGGGAGAGTTTGCCCATGCGAGTCAGCGTATGAACTCGAACGCCGCCTGAGTCGCGAATTCGTCGGCATAGGCGATCAGCCTGGCCTCGCGGCCGAAGGCCCCGGCATAGTCGTTCCAGGCCCGATATTCGTGGAGCGGCGAGGCGAATTCGTCGAAAATCAGGATCGTGCCCGGCCGGATCAGATGGTCGAGCTTTGCGAGCGTATAGAGCGTCGAGCTATAAAGATCGCTGTCGTTGTGGATGACAAGCTGGCGACCACCCTCGAAACCTTCCAGGAAGGGTGTCAGCGTTTCCTGAAACAGGCCCTTGCGAAAGCTGCCGCGCGCATCGTCGATCGCCGGCGGCTCACCTTTGGTCGAAAAATGGCCGCGGCCCAGATAGTCGCCCCAATCCTCGGGCAGGCCGGTAAAGGTGTCGAAACCGACGAAGCGGCTTTCGGAATTGCTGTTGCACGACAGCCAGTGACGGAAGCTTTCGCCCCTGAAGACACCGAATTCGAGATAGTCGATGGGCTGCTGGCCGATCCGTTCGGCGATGAAGCTGTGCATTTTCAACCGGTCGTCGAAACGCGGCGCATCCTGCTGTTTCAGCCATTGCGCCAGCGAGGCATGGCCGTTCAGCATCGCCAGCATCTCGCTGGGCCGGCGATATACCGCCGCCGCAACTTTACGCTTGGTCGCCATCGACATCATCGAAGCAATTCTCCCTTGGACGGGCCTGCCCGAAGGCAAGCCGCGACGGCCCCTGCACCGCCAGAATGACGGCGGCACTGCTCATATGCTGATTGCGGAAATTTTGCGGTCGGTCCACCCCGCAAGGAGGCAAACGACGGCGCCGGACTGGCGCCGACCGAAACGACGGCTCGCGCCGTCACTTCATGCGTTCGACCTGTTCGAAATCGAGCTCGACCGGGGTGGCGCGACCGAAGATCGACACCGACACCTTGACGCGCGCCTTTTCGAAATCGAGCTCCTCGACCAGCCCGTTGAAGCTGGCGAAGGGACCGTCGAGCACCTTGACCTGATCGCCGATTTCGTAATCAACGCGGATTTCCTGCTTCGGACGGGCCGCGGCCTCTTCCTTGCTGTTCAGGATGCGCGCGGCTTCGGCTTCGCTGATCGCCTGCGGCTTGCCCATCGAGCCGAGGAAGCCCGTGACCTTCGGCGTGTTCTTGACGAGGTGATAGACGTCGTCGGTCATCGTCAGCTTGGCCAGCACATAGCCCGGGAAGAATTTGCGTTCGGCCTGGACCTTCTTGCCGCGCTTCACCTCGGTCACGGTCTCGACCGGAACCTCGACCGCTTCGACGAGCTGGGTCAGGCCCATGCGCTCGGCTTCGGCGATCACCGAATCGCGGACCTTGTTCTCGAAACCCGAATAGGCGTGAATGATGTACCAGCGCGCCATGTGTCTAACGTCCTGTCCCTGTAAACGCGGCGATTAGCGCGCGAGCGATGTCAGCCAGCTGACGATCGCGTTGAAAACCGTGTCGACGCCCAGGAAGAACAGCGAGAGAATCGTCGTCATGATGATCACCATGATCGTCGTCTGCATCGTTTCGCGGCCGGTGGGCCACACGATCTTGCGCGCTTCGTCCTTCACCTGGTTGATGAATTGCCCGGGGCTGGTCTTGGCCATCGCGATCGTCCTGTCCTTCAAGCGTAAATGCTATCGGCCAGATGGGTTGCCGCCCGCGGCACGTCAAGCGTGCTTTGGGCAATAGTCCGCCCACCCTCCCCGAGCATGTCGGCGAAAGGCGGAAGGAAAACGGCGCATCTGTCCGAATGGAGCGGCCTTTACCGGCGCGCCGCGGCGATTGCAAGTCAAAGGCTGGTGGGCGCCAATGGCGAGGCAGCCGTGCGCGGCATGTGCCGGTGCATCAGCGCCAGCAGGGCGATCATCAGCATCCAGCTCGCCGTGGGTTGCAGTACGAACAGCAGATGCAGTTCGCGCGCCGCCGCTGCGCCATTCTTCGGGTCGAAACCGACGACGTCGAGCAGCACATAGCTGACCGCGATGGCAGCCGCGACGCCGAACTTCGCCATCAGGTTGAGCATTGCGAAGAGGAAAGCGGACCGGCTGCGCCCGCACCGTTCGGCATCGCGCGGGATCAGGTCGGCGAGCATCGAGTAAGTGAAGAGCAGCCCGACGAAGCCTGTGCCGAGCATCAACGAGAAAAGCGCGGCCTGCGCGAACCCCTCCGGCTCGCGCGCCAGCGTAGCGAGCAGCAGCGATGAGATCAGCAGCCCCATCGCCATCATCATCGGCGGCTTGCCGAAGCGCCGCGCGAGCAAAGTCCACAGCGGCGACGCCAGCGCGCCGCCGATGAAGCTCGCGAACAGCAGCAGCGCGCTCTGCTTGTCGAGATCGAGCACGGCGGCGGCGAAGAAGATGAAGAGCGAGGTCAGCGAACCGAAGGCGAAGCTGTTGAGGAACTGGACGCCGAGCAGCAGCATCAGCGGCGGAAAGGAGAGCGAGGCGCGAATCTCGTGCCGCCAGCCGATCCCCGGCTCGGCGACGACGGCGCGCGGCGGCACGCGGCCGATCGCGAACAGCGCGACGGGCGCGAGGATCAGGAAGATGCCGGCATAGGCGATGATCCGCCCTTGCAGATCGATGCCGGGCACCAGCAGTTGAGATGCGGCGGGCGCGGCAAAGGCGACGATCAGCGCGATCTTCGTGAACCAGTCGCGCGCGCCATAAAGCAGCGCACTGTCGGCGGGGCTGCGCACCAGCGCCGCGCCCCACGACAGCTGCGCGACCTCGTAAAGACTGAAGCTCGAATAAAAGAGAATCATGACCAGAAAGAGCGCGGCAAAGGGCAGCGTGTTGCCCACCGTCACCACGACCGCCAGCAACAGCGACAGCGGAACGAGCGCGGTGAGCATCCAGCGGCGATGCGCGCCCATTCCGGGGCGGAAGCGGTCGATCATCGTGCCGATCAGCGGGTCGACGACGCCGTCCCACACGGTGGTCAGCGAAAAGAGCAGTCCGACAAGCGCGACCGAAATCGCCCCGCCCTCGGCAATATAGGGTGGCAGATAGACGCTGAAGGGCAGCGCGAGCATCGCCGTCGGCCCGGCGGTCGCGGCATAGGCGGCGACGGTGCGCGGGCGCAGCGCGGACGGCTCCGGCAGCGCGCCGGCGGGCGACAGGGCGGTGGTGGCCAAGCTGCGATCCTCTCGGGCGGGAGAGTTTCAGCTATTGACAGGACTGTCAACAGTCAGGCCGGCGACGACATCTTCATGAGCACCAACCCGCCGACGATCAGCAACGCCGCGACGATCCGCAT
>CAUUIU010000125.1:0-8186 GCA_963545025.1 uncultured Sphingopyxis sp.
CCCCCCCCCCCCACCCCCCTTCCTGCAACCCTGCAGCGTCGATTCCATATGTCTGAGTGTTGGGTGGGGTCGTTTTTTTTATTAATCGCGCAGTTGCCGCGTACCGAGGTGGCGGTGGCCGGCCAGCGCCCGACGCGGCGCCACAAGGAGATGATGCCGCGCCGCTTTCGGTCGTGACGCGATGCGACGAACCGCGCTTAAGATCGAGCGTCCGGTGCCGTAGCTGATTGGGGCGCGTTGATCGACCACAGCGGGACCGGAAATGTTTGTTCGTGTAAGACCAGAGGATGTCGAGATCGGGATGTTCGTCCACGCCTTTGAAGGGTCGTGGTTCGATCATCCATTCTGGCGGCGTCATTTCCGGGTCGAGACCCCCGAGCAGTTGCTGCGTATCCGCAATTCGCGGATCGACGGGCTGATGATCGACCCGAGCCGCAGCCGCGTTGCGGTGAGCCAGGAATTGCAGATCGAAGCCGAGCAGGAGCCGGTCGTCCGGCCCTTAACGTCGCGGGTCTTGCTAGCCGACGACGACGGGCCGTTTGCGCTTTCGTCGGCCTTCAATCCCGCGCAGAGCGTGCAGCGCGACCGCCCGCGCCGTCGCCGCTCCTATGCGCGCGAATGCCGCCGCGCGAAGCGGGCGATCGAGAAGTCGCGTGAGGCGATCGTCGACATGTTCGAGGGTGCGCGGCTGGGCCGCGCGGTCGAGGCGCGCAAGATGGTCGCCCTGGCGGGATCGATCAGCGCCTCGATCGAGCGCGATGCCAAGGCGCTGATCAATCTCGTCCGGCTGAAGAAAAAGGACGAATATACCTATCTCC
Source organism: uncultured Sphingopyxis sp. (assembly GCA_963545025.1). GTDB lineage: Bacteria > Pseudomonadota > Alphaproteobacteria > Sphingomonadales > Sphingomonadaceae > Sphingopyxis. The sequence continues at coordinate 819 of CAUUIU010000125.1, forward strand.
ATTCGGTTGCCGTCTGCGCGCTGATGATCAACTTCGCGCGGCATTTGGGTCTCGATCCGCAAGAGGTCGAGGATCTCGGCGTCGCGGGGCTGCTCCATGATGTGGGAAAGGTCGCGGTTTCGGACGCGATACTGAACAAGCCCGGCGGGCTGTCGAAGGGCGAACTGCGCTCGGTGCGCGGGCATCCGGCGGCGGGGTATCGTCTGCTTAGAAATTCGCCCGACGTGCCCGAGGCCGCGCTCGAAGTGTGCCTGCGCCACCATGAGAAGGTCGACGGCGGCGGTTATCCGGGCGGGCTGACAGGCGAGGCGCTTTCGCTGTTCGCGCGCATGGGCGCGATTTGCGACGTTTACGACGCCGTGACGTCGAACCGGCCGTACAAGGAGGCGTGGACGCCGTGCGAAGCGCTCACCGAGATGCAGAAGTGGGACGGGCATTTCGATCCCGCGCTGCTCGATCGTTTTGCCGACAGCCTGGGCATTTTCGCCGTGGGGACATTGGTTCGCCTGTCGACCGGCGAGTTGGGCGTCGTGGTCGGCAGCGCGGGCGAAGCGGGGGAGGATGTCGTCGTCCGCGCCTTTTTCGACTGCGCGATGCTGGCCGAGATCGACCCCGTCGACCGCGCCATCGCGCCGTCGGCCGAGCATCCGCGGATCGTCGGCCGCGACAGCCCGACGTTCTGGCGCTTTCACGACTGGGATGTGCTCCGCGTGCGGATCCTGGCATCGACGCCAGCGACGGAGAGCGAACTGCCCATCGGGCCGCGCGGCGCCCCGCACTAGCTCAAGAAATTGACGATCTGCTCGATCACCACTTCCATCGCGGGTTCGTTCGAGCGCAGAATGTGATTGTCGGTGTCGAGCGTGACGAGCGAGGCGCCGCGGATGGCCGAGGCGAGCTCGATTGCCTGTTCGATCGCGATGCGCTGGTCGGCGCGCGCGTGGAGGACCAGCGTCGGCACGTCGAGATGCGGCAGATGCTCGCGGACATCGATATTTCCGAACAGGTCGAGGAAGGCCGCGGCATTGTCGGGCGACACCGTCTGTTTCTGGAAATCGTTGAACCAGGTCAGTTCGTCGGCGGTCGCCGACGGGGTGAAGCTTTGCGAGAAGATCTGGCGATAGACGGGGGAGTCCTTGCCCCAGCCGCGGCGGACGAGGGTGATCACCGCGTCGCGTTCGTCGGCCTCGCCTTCGTCGACGCGATGACGCCAGCCGGTCGCATAGCCGCCGAGCAGGATGAGGTGCGAGACGCGCTCGGGATGGCGCCGTGTATATTCGATTGCGACGGCGCAGCCCTGCGATAGCGCGAAGAGCGGGAAGCGGTCGAGCCCGAGCGTCTCGGTCACCGCCTCCAGATCCTGCACCAGCGATTCGAAGTCGATCGCGCCGACGTCCCAGTCCGACAGGCCGTTGCCGCGTTCGTCGTAGCGGACGAGGCGGAAATGTTCGGACAGGCCGCCGACCATGCGGCCCCAGAGCGGGCTGCCCCAGTCGAGTTCGAGATGGTTGAGCCAGTTCGCGGTCTTGACGAGCAGGGGGCCGGTGCCGGTCACGGCATAGGCGATCCGCGCGCCGTCGGGAGCGAAGCAGTAACGGACTTGTTGGACGGGCAGTTCGGAACGGTCGACCGCGGGCGCGGCGCCATCGTCGAGCGCTTCAGCGGCGGCGGCGAAGCGCGCCTGATCGGCGGCAGGCCAGCTTGCGCTGCGTGAGGCTTCGTCGAGGCAGCGACGACGGCGGCGATCGATCGCGGCGCGCTCGGCGGCGAGCCACAAATTATAATCGTCGAGCCCCGACAGTTCGAGGCCGGGGAGCGGCGTATCGAGCGCGCGCAGCGGGTCGGGGCGGTCGATGTCGAAGGCGAAACCCGACGGGTCGAGCGCGACGCGCTCGCGGTCGGCGGCGAGCAGGTCGGCATGCTCGCCAAGCAGCGCGCGGATCTTCGACAATGACCAGCGCAGCGCGGCGCGGGGATCGTCGGGAATGTCGAAGAACATCTCGCAGAGCCGTTCGCGCCGCACGGGTTTGGCGGTGAGCAGCAGATAGGCGAGCAGCGCGCGCGTCTTGCGCGACGCCGGGAGCGCGACCGCGGCGCCGCCGCGATGCAGTTCGAATTCGCCGAGAAGGCGGACCTGAAAGGGTTCGGCCCCGTGCATCGGCACCTCCTGCGCCGCAATTCCCACGCTGTCACGGCAAATTCCAACGCTCGTTCAAACGCTGCCGCACACGGCGCGCCGCCATTGGTGAGGCCCCCAACCAAGGAGACCGAAAATGTTGACCAACTTCAAAACGCTGAACGGCGAACCATTCGCGGCGATGGCTTCGCTCAGTTTCGCCTTCCTGATCTTTGCGGTGATGCCGCACCTGATCTTCATCTGACCTGAAAAAACGAGAAAAAATATGTGCAGCAATGTGAACCTGATGACCGATGCCATTGAATCGGAGTCGCTCAACATCGAGGAAGAAGCGTTCGCAGGGAAACTGATCGCGATGGTCAATCACGGCATGGCCGGATTGATGATCGCAATCGGTCACCGCACCGGACTGTTCAGCGCGATGAAGGGCGGCGGCGCTTTGTCGAGCGACGAGCTTGCGACGCGCGCCGACCTCAACGAGCGGTATGTGCGTGAATGGCTGGGCGCGATGGCGACCGCTGGGATCGTGCTGATCGACCGCCCAAGCGGCAGGTTCGTCCTGCCGGCGGCGCATGCGGCGTTCCTCGGAACCGATGCCGCCTATGGTTCGATGAGCAGCTATTTCCAGTATCTGTCGGTCCTGGGATCGGTCGAGACCCAGATCGTCGACTGTTTCCGCAACGGCGGCGGCCTGTCGTACGGCGATTACGACCGCTTCCACGAATGTATGGCCGAGGACAGCTATCAGAATGTCGTCGCGGCGCTCGAGGATGCGATCCTGCCGCTCGCGCCGTGGACGATCGACCAGCTCGACGCTGGTATCGATGTCGCCGATGTTGGCTGCGGGCTTGGCAAGGCGATGATCCGCCTTGCGGCGCTGTTCCCGAACAGCCGCTTTACCGGCTATGACCTGTGCGCCGACACGGTCTTGCTGGCCCAGATTGAGGCGTGCGAGCGCGGGCTCGACAATGTCGATTTCGTGCAGGCCGATGCGACGCTGCTCGAAGGCGCGGGACGGTTCGACCTGATCTTCACCTTCGATGCGATCCACGATCAGGCGCATCCGGCGGCGGTGCTCGGACATATCAAGCGGTTGCTGAAACCCGGCGGCACCTATGTGATGCAGGAGATCAACGCCGCGACCGACGTGGCCGACAATATCGACAACCCGCTCGCGCCCTTCATCTACACCGTATCGTGCATGCACTGCATGTCGGTGTCGCTGGGACAGGGCGGGGTCGGGCTGGGCGCGGCGTGGGGCGAGGAACTCGCGCGTGCGATGCTTGCCGACGCGGGTTTCGCGCGGGTCGCGGTCCACCAGCTGCCGCACGACCAGATGAACAGCTATTATGTGTGCCGGGCGGGGTGACCGCCCGGCATCGGTCCCGAACGAGCTAGCCGCACGCCTCTTCGGAGGCGGGCGGCTCGTCGTAATTTGCGTCCCACCAGGTCTTCCACCGCGCCTCGAGCGCGGCAAATTCGTCGGGGGAGAGGTCGTAAGTCGTGAGAATCACCATGCCGCGGCCGTGCGGCGCGCTGTCCTTGACCGACTTGTCGGTGACGATCAGGAGGCCGTTCCCCCATTGCGGCACAGTGAGCCCGATCTGCCAGGGGGTGCGGTGCCACGCCTGGCCGACCACGGTGTCGCCGGTGGGCAAGGTCGCGGCATGGGGTTGACCGTCGGGGGTGTCGCGAAAATCGGCGAGGCCGAGCGCGGCGATCGGGCCGGAGCTGCCCTCTTTGGCATTGCCCGAGAAATAGAGGGTGCGGCGCGCGGCGAGGCCATGCTGTTCCATCGCGAGGCGCAGCTGCTGGACAAAGCTGATCCAGCCTTCGACCATATCTTCGTAGATGCCGTCCCAGCTTTTGCCCGCAGGCTCGGCGCGGACGACGCGGAAGACGGTGGTATCGCCGCGCGCCTCGATCTCGAAGCGGTCGGGGACACCCTCGAACCACAGGATGCCGGCCTCCTTGTCGGGGCGGGTGTATTTGAAGAAGATGTAGTCGATCTCTTCGCGCAAGCTGTCGGCTTCCCAGCCGAACCAGTTGTAGAGCTTGTCGGGATCCTGCAGCGCATCCCACACTTCGTCCGCTGGGGCGGCGATAGTCATTTCGACCAGGATGCGGTCGACGGTCGGCTGTTCGGGCGCTTCGGTCATCGGATGTCCCCTTAGTTGATGGCGGGTTCGGTGCGGGTGCCGGCGGCGGGATGGCCGGCGACGGTGACGCGGTAGCGGCGGCCTTGGCCCGGCGGCGCATAGTCGGCGGCGATCGCCGACAGCGCGTCGGAGAGGCGGGTCGCGAAATCCTGGATGTCGGACGGGCGCGCGAAACCGACATCGGCCTCGATCGTGAAGGTCAGCAGCCGGCTGCCCTCTTCGGCCGCAGCACCGCGCATCCGCGACACGTCGCGGACAATCCCCGCGGCGGTGCGGACCAGATGGTCGGAAGCATAGCGGTCCTGCTTGTCGACCGCATCGGGATCGGGCGGGGCGAGGATCATCGGATCGATCACGAGCGCGTCGCTGGAGAGAGCGAAGAATTGCTCGGTGAAGCCGCGGCGCTGACGTGTTTCGGTCTTGGCGATCAATCCGGCTTTTTCGAGAACGCCGAGATGATAGCCGATTTTTTGCCGGGACAGGGCGAGCGCCTCGGCGAGCGTTGCGGCCGAAGCGGGGGTGCGAAGCCGAGCGAGCAGCTCACGCCGAAGCGGGGACAGCGCCGCGCGGGCGGTGATGGCGTCGTCGACCATGGCGAGCGAGTCGATCATAGGCTTTGGCTATAATAGACAAAATAATTTGTCAAATAGCGGTGCGGTCTTCAGTCGCAGGCGGCGGCACGGTTTAGCAGGAAGGCGCGCTCACCGTCGTTGCGGGAGAGATCGGCTGCCGCTTCGAATTCGCTTCGCGCCTCGGCAAGGCGGCCGGCGCGGAAGAGGAAATCGCCGCGCGCGGCAGGAAGCGGCGCATAATTGCGGAGCACCGCGGCCTGGGCAAGTTCGTCGACGAGGCGCAAACCCGCTTCGGGCCCGAAGGCCATGCTGTGGGCGACCGCGCGATTGAGGTCGACGATGGGCGACGGCATGACGTCACGCAGACGGTCATACAGTGTCGCGATCGCGGGCCAGTCGGTATCCTCGGCCTTGCGCGCGCGGGCGTGGCAGGCGGCGAGTGCGGCTTGCAGCGCATAGGGGCCGTCGGCGCCGTCTAGCGCCTCGGCGCGCGCGATTGCCGCAAAACCGCGGCGGATGAGCAATTGATCCCAGCGTGCGCGGTTCTGCTGGGGCAGCATGATCGGGATGCCGTTGGCGGCGACGCGCGCTGGCAGGCGGGAAGCCTGGATTTCCATGAGCGCGAGCAGGCCGAAAACCTCGGGCTCGTCAGCCATCAATCCGGCGAGGATGCGGCCGAGGCGCTGCGCCTCCTGACACAGCGCGGGGCGGATGACGTCCTCGCCCGCGGTTGCGGCATAGCCTTCGTTGAAGATCAGATAGACGACCTCAAGCACCGAGAGGAGGCGCGCGTCGCGCTCGGCGCCGCGCGGCACCTCGAAGGCGAGGCCGGCGTCGCCGATCGTCTTTTTGGCGCGGACGATGCGCTGCGCGATCGTTGCGGGGTTCGACAGGAAGGCGCGGGCGATTTCGTCGACGCTCAAGCCGCCGACCAGCCGCAGCGTCAGCGCAGCGCGCGCGTCGGGGGCCAGTACGGGGTGGCAGGCGGTGAAGATCAGGGCGAGCAGTTCGTCGCCGACATCGTCGTCCATGGCGGCCTCGATCTCCGCGACGCCGCTATCGTCCGACTCATCCAGTTCATGGGCGATTTCGGCATGCTTGCGGGTCAGCATCGTGTCGCGGCGGATGGTGTCGATGGCGCGGCGTTTCGCCGCCGCCATCAGCCAAGCGCCGGGCTTGGCAGGAATGCCCGTCCGCGGCCAGTCGGTCAGCGCGGCGATTAGGGCATCCTGCGCGAGTTCCTCGGCGCGATCGACGTCGCGAACCATGCGGGCGAGGCCCGCGATGAGCCGCGCCAGCTCGATCCGGAAAACCGCCTCGATCGCGCGATGAACGTCACCTGCCGCCATGCCGCCTTGTCGATGACTTATCGACGCGAGGCAAGCATGGCGGCGGGTTTGCTGAGCATCAGCCTTCCAGCTTGCCGCGGAGGCGCTCGTTGGTTTCGATGATCTCGGGGGTCAGGATGTCGCCGAAATCTTCCATTTCATAGAAGGGACGGATTTCGAGTTCGCTCGGCCCCGGCATCGGGTTGGGGCAGCGCTTCGCCCAGGCGACCGCTTCGTCCATATCCTTGACTTCCCAGATCCAGAAGCCGGCGACCAGTTCGCGCGTTTCGGCGAAGGGGCCGTCGATCACGCTGCGGCTGGGGCCGTCGAACGCGATCCGCTTGCCCGCCGACGACGGCTTCAGCCCGTCGCCGCTCAGCATGATCCCGGCGTTGACCAGTTCCTCGTTGAACGCGCCCATCGCCTCGAACATTTCGGTCATCTCGGGCGTCGGATTCATGCCCTGTTCGCTGTCCTCGGTCGCTTTCACAAAAACCATTACACGCATTGTCTGTCTCCTTTGGTGAGGGGACCGAAATCGGCCCCGTACCAACACGACGAATGAGCTTTCACGGAATCGACAGGTCCCGCGAAATTTTTTTGCCCGCGCTAGATTTGCGCTTTCGTCCAGCGATCGATCAGCGATTCCAGTACATCGATCGGCATTGCGCCTGCCGACAGCGAGGTGTCGTGGAAGGCGCGGATGTCGAATTTCGGGCCCAGCGCCTTCTTCGCTTTTTCGCGGATTGCGACCCAGCGCGTCTGGCCGACCATGTAGCTCGTCGCCTGACCCGGCCACACGCAATAGCGCTCGATCTCGGTCACGTTCGACCCTTCGGGGGTGCCGAGGCTCTCGTTATAATATTGGATCGCCTTTTCGCGGCTCCAGCGGAAATGATGGAGCCCGGTGTCGACGACGAGACGCGCGGCGCGGAACATATAGCTTTGCAGATAACCGAGGCGGCCCCAAGGGTCGCTGGCGTACATGCCCATCTCGTCGGCGAGCTGCTCGGCATAAAGGCCCCAGCCCTCGGTATAGACCGAATAGGCGGGTAGGCGGCGGAGGCGCGGAATGCCCGTCGCCTCCTGCGCGAGCGCGATCTGGTGGTGATGGCCCGGTGTCGCCTCGTGATAGGTCAGTGTCGGCAGCGACCAGCTGGGGTTTTCGGCAG
>CAUUIU010000126.1:0-8173 GCA_963545025.1 uncultured Sphingopyxis sp.
AGATCGCTCAGTGTCTCGTGGGCTCGGAGATGTGTATAAGAGACAGGGGGACGGGGAACATCGGCTTGCCCTGCGGCGCCGCGCTGCCGAGCCGCGCGAGCCGGTAAAGCACCGCGATATAGGCAAACAGCAGCACGACATAGACCGCGAGGTAGAGCGCCAGCGAGCTTGCGACCATCGTCGATCCGACCGGACCGACCGCGTCGGCGGTCTTGAGCACCCCGGTGACGAGCCACGGCTGGCGCCCGATCTCGGTGACATACCAGCCCGCGAGCGTCGCCGCCCAGCCGGCAAAGGTCATCGCGACGAGCACGCGCGCGAGCCAGCGCGGCAGCGCGTCGACCCCGCGGCGGCGGATCTGCCAGGCGGCGGTCCACGACACGAGCAGCATCAGCACGCCGATGCCGACCATGATGCGGAAACCCCAGAACAGCGGCGCGACGGGCGGATGGTTGCCGACAAAATCGTTGAGGCCCGGCACGACGCCTTCGGGACTATGCTTCAGGATCACGCTGCCGACCGAAGGGATGGCGATTTCCAGATGGTTGGTGCGTGCCTTCTCGTCGGGGATGGCAACCAGCACCAGCGGCATATGCGCCTGCGTTTCCCAATTGGCTTCCATCGCCGCGATCTTCGCGGGCTGATGCTCCAGCGTGTTGAGCCCGTGCTGGTCGCCGACGAAGATCTGCACCGGGATCAGCAGCGCCGCGGCATAGATCGCTGCCTTCAGTGCCCGGCGCACCCCGTCGCCGCCGCCGTCTCGCAGCCAGCGCCACGCGCTCATGCCCGCGATCAGGAAGGAGACGGTCAGCGCCGACGCGATCAGCATATGGGTGAGGCGATAGGGCATCGACGGGTTAAAGACGATCGCCCACCAGTCGGTCGCATGGACCACGCCGTCGCGGATCTCATAACCGACCGGAGTCTGCATCCAGCTGTTGAGCACGATGATCCAGAAGGCGGAAAGCGTGGTGCCCCCGGCGACGAGCAGGGTTGCCATCGTGTGCACCCAGTTGGGCACCCGGCTAAACCCGAACAACATGATGCCGAGGAAGACCGCTTCGAGGAAAAAGGCGGTCAGCACCTCATAAGCGAGCAGTGGGCCCGCGACATTGCCGACCTTTTCCATATAGCCCGGCCAGTTGGTGCCGAACTGAAAGCTCATCGTGATCCCCGACACGACGCCCATCGCGAAACTCAGTGCAAAGACCTTCACCCACAGGCGATAGGCGTCCATCCACGCGCCGTTGCCGGTGCGGTTGTACGCGAGCTTGAACCCCAGCAGCGCCCAGCCGAGCGCGATGGTGATCGTCGGAAACAAGATGTGGAAACTGATGTTCGCCGCGAACTGAATGCGCGCGAGGATCAGCGGATCAAGAGCGTCCATCGTCGGCCTCCGTCAAGCTGGCGCCTTTCCCGCGGCCCAGCATCCGGTCCTTGAACTCCAGCGCCTTTACCACACGTTCGCCCAGCCGCAAAAGCTGGAGCAGTCGTTCAGTGTCGAGCCGCTGCATTTCGGCATACCAGTCGGTGAGCAGTTCGATCTGCTCGTGCATCGCCGCCATCCGCTCCTGCGCGAAGCGATCGGCGGGGTCGGTCGCGGGCTCCATCATCAGCGAGCGCAGCGTCGTCAGCGTCGGGTCGATCTCGCGCTTCTTGCGCTCCTCGACAAGGGTGCGGAAAATCGCCCAGACATCGCGCGGCGTCTCATAATAGTCGCGCCGGTCACCGGGCAGGTGGCGCAGCTGGATGAGGTTCCAGCTCGCCAGCTCCTTCAGCCCCATCGACACGCTGCCGCGCGACAGGCTCAGCGCTTCGCTGATCTCCTCGGCATGGCGCGGCGCGTCGGCGACGAACAGCATCGCATAGATCTGCCCCACCGTGCGGTTGATCCCCCAGCGACTCCCCATCTCGCCGAAATGCAGGACAAAGGCCTGCGCAAGCGGGGAGAGCCGGCGCGGCGGAGACGGAGAGTCGGGGGCGGGGGACATATCCATGCGCCGCGCATACGCCTTCATTTCTAAAGTTTCAATAATTATTGAAACTAGTGACGACGACATCCACTATGTGCGCGAAGATAGACAAATTTCGCCCCACGAAAAATTGCCCCGAAGGACGAATCGGAGTAGCTTGTCGCCCGTCTCCGCCGAACCGCAGCGGCGCGGCGGACCGCCTTCGTATCAGCTCCTGTCGCTGCAACTGTCTGCTTGTCCCGGGAGGGTGAGATGCGGCGTTTCACGAAATTCGATTTGGTCTTGCCGATGCTGGCGATCGCGCTGGTGGCGGGCACCGCTCACGCCGCCGGTGGCGGTGGGGGCGGAGGCGACATGCCGAGCAGTTCGGGCCCGTCCTATGATCCGGCGGTCGAATATCAAAAGGGTGTCACCGCCTTCCAGGCCGGCAAGTTCAAGGAGGCGGCCGATGCGTTTCGCCGGGTGATCGGCGTCGTCCCGCGCAACGCGCAGGCGCAATATATGCTGGGCGCCAGCCTGCTCGGCGCGGGCGAGCCGAAGAAGGCGATGCGCCCGCTCGATTCGGCGATCAAATATGACGAGAAGCTGGTCGAGGCGCGCCGCGACCTCGGGATCGCGGCGGCGCGCGCGGGCGATGCGAAGCGCGCGCAGGAGCAGCTCGAAGCGGTCCGTACGCTGCAGGCGGCTTGTGCAGGAAGCTGCGGCGATGCCGCCAAGCTGGCGGCGGCGGTGTCGGGGATCGAAGCCGCGATCGCCGCCGGGAAGGATGCGGCCGCGCTGCCGCCGCCCGATGTCCGGCTGGCCGATGCGGCGTCGGTCGACGGCGCCTATGTGGCTGCCGTCGGGCTGATCAACGAGCATCGCTATGGCGAGGCGATCGCGCTCCTCGACCGCGCGCTGTGGACCGCGGGGCCGCACCCCGACCTGCTGACCTATATTGGTTTCGCCAATCGCAAGTTGAAGCAGTTCGACCGCGCCGAGCAATATTATCGCGCCGCGCTCGCGGTCGCGCCCGACCATCGCGGCGCGATCGAATATTATGGCGAGTTGAAAGTCGAGCGCGGCGATCTCGCCGGCGCGCGCGCGCATCTGGCGCGCCTCGACCGGTTGTGCGGCTATGGTTGCTATGAGGCCGACGAGCTCAGGCGCTGGATCGCCGGGGCGTCGCCATCGGCAAGCTAGGCGCGGCGCTCGCATTGGGGCTGGCGATCCCCGTTGCGGTTGTTGCGGCCGGGGAGGCGCCTTTCGCGCGGGCGCTCCTGTGGACCGCTAAGGGAGCCGAATGGCAGGCGCTGGCTACCGCGCCGCGCGCTTGCTCGCGCGCCGATGTCGCGCCGCCCGCGCCCGCGACCCTCGCCGCCGGTGAGGCGCTGTTCAACAGCCCGGCTTTGCTCGGCGGGCAGGCAGCGAAGGCCGAACTCAGCTGCGCCGCCTGCCACCGCAGCGGGCGCGACAATCCGCATTTCCAGATGCCGCAGCTGTCGGGAGCGCCGGGTACCGCCGATGTGTCGAACAGCTTTTTCGGTCCCAACCGGGCCAACGGCCGCTTCGATCCGGTGCCGATTCCCGATCTCGTGCGGCCGGGCAAGATATCGCGAGCGCCCGGCGATCCCGCACTTCCGCGCTTCATCCACGGGCTGATCGTCGAGGAGTTTTCGGGCGCCGAGCCGAGCGCCGCTACACTGGGCGCCGTGACCGCCTATGTTCGGAGTCTCGGGCCATGTTCGCTGGACGCAGAGGAGCCGCGGCGGCTTGCCGACCAGCTGCGGTTGATCGATCGCGCTATCGCCGGGGCGCTGGCCATCGAGGACCGCGATCTCGATCGCCAGTTGATCGCGGCGGCGCGGCATCAGCTCGGGCTGATCGACGAACGTTATGCGGGGCCGGGGCTCGCCGCGCTGCGACGCGAGCTGCTGGCGGCATCGCGCGATCTGGCCCGAATCGGCGACGAGGAAAGGGCTAGCGAACGCCGCGCTGCGCTGCAGAAATGGCATGCGCGCTTAACCGCGCGGCTCGCGCCGCGGTTGCAGCGGTCCGAACGGGCATCGCTCTACGATCCGGCGCGGCTGCGCGATCGGCTCGCCATCGGGCGGAACCCGCCCGGCTGACCGGCAATTTTGTTGCGCCGCAGCACCGCATCTGTTAGGGGCGCGGCGTTTCGCGGCGCTCCCGGCGCTGCCCCCTCCCATCAAGGCTCTCCGCATGTCTTTGCGCAATATTGCGATCATCGCCCACGTCGATCATGGCAAGACCACCCTCGTCGACCAGCTGTTCCGCCAGTCGGGCACCTTCCGCGACAACCAGCGTGTCGAGGAAAGAGCCATGGATTCCAATGACTTGGAAAAGGAACGCGGGATCACCATCCTGGCGAAGTGCACCTCGGTCGAGTGGGGCGAAGGCGCTGACCTGACGCGCATCAACATCGTCGACACCCCGGGCCACGCCGATTTCGGCGGTGAGGTCGAGCGCATCCTCAGCATGGTCGACGGCGTCATCCTGCTCGTCGACGCGGCCGAAGGCCCGATGCCGCAGACCAAGTTCGTGACCGGCAAGGCGCTCGCGCTGGGCCTCAAGCCGATCGTCGTCGTCAACAAGATCGACCGCAGCGACGCGCGCGCCGCCGAAGTGCTCGACGAAGTGTTCGAACTGTTTCTGACGCTCGAAGCCAATGATGAGCAGCTCGACTTCCCGATCCTCTATGCCTCGGGCCGCGGCGGTTTCGCCTCGGACAGCCCCGAAGCGCGCGAAGGCACGCTCGAGCCGCTGTTCAAGACGATCGTCAGCCACGTTCCGACCCCGGGCCTGCCCGAAGACGGTCCGTTCACTTTCCTCGCGACGTTGCTCGACCGCGACAATTTCATCGGCCGCATCCTGACCGGCCGCGTCCAGTCGGGCACGATCAAGGTCAACCAGCCGATCCACGCAATCGACATGGACGGCAAGGTCATCGAAACCGGCCGTGCGTCGAAGCTGCTCGCGTTCCGCGGGCTCGAGCGCGTTCCCGTCGAGGAAGCCCGCGCGGGCGACATCGTCGCGATCGCGGGTCTCGCGCAGGCAACTGTTGCGAACACCATCGCCGACACGAGCGTCAGCGAGCCGATCGCCGCGCAGCCGATCGATCCGCCGACGCTGTCGATGCGTTTTGCGGTGAACGATTCGCCGATGGCGGGCCGCGAAGGCAGCAAGGTGACGAGCCGCATGATCCGCGACCGCCTGTTCCGCGAAGCCGAAACGAACGTTGCGATCCGCATCACCGAAAGCGCCGACAAGGACAGCTTTGAAGTCGCGGGCCGCGGCGAACTCCAGCTCGGCGTACTCATCGAAACGATGCGCCGCGAAGGCTTCGAACTCGGCATCAGCCGCCCGCGCGTCCTTTATGGCGAGGACGAGGCCGGCAAGCGCACCGAACCTTATGAAACCGTCGTCATCGACGTCGACGACGAGCATAGCGGCACGGTCGTCGAGAAGATGCAGGTCCGGAAAGCCGACCTCACCGACATGCGTCCGTCGGGTGGCGGCAAGACGCGCATCACCTTCAGCGGCCCGTCGCGCGGCCTGATCGGCTATCATGGCGAATTCCTGTCCGACACGCGCGGCACCGGGATCATGAACCGCCTGTTCGAGAAATATGGCCCGTACAAGGGCACGATCGAAGGCCGCAAGAATGGCGTGCTGATCTCGAACGGCAATGGCGAAGCCGTTGCATACGCCTTGGGCCCGCTCGAAGAGCGCGGCATCCTCTTCGTCTCGCCCGGCGAGGCGCTTTATGAGGGCATGATCATCGGCGAAAATGCGAAGCCCGACGATCTCGAGGTCAACCCGATGAAGTCGAAGCAGCTCACGAACTTCCGTTCGACGGGCAAGGACGATGCGATCCGCCTGACCCCGCCGAAGCGCATGACGCTGGAGCAGGCGATCGCTTATATCGACGACGATGAAATGGTCGAAGTGACCCCGAAGAATATCCGCATCCGCAAGGCGCTGCTCGATCCGCACGAGCGCAAGAAAGCGTCGCGCAAGAAAGAGGCGGCGTAAGGATAGCGGGGGCGGCCAGCGATGGCCGCCCCTTTTCTTTGCGAACAGCGTTCCCCCCGGCGGGCTTGCGCATTACAGGCGTCCGATGCTTCGCCTGACCGAACTCACACTGCCGCTGCACCACGCGCCGGAGGATTTGCCCGCCGCGATCTGCAAGCGGCTGCGCATTGGCCCGCGTGAGCTGGTGCGCCATGTCGTCGCGCGCCGCGCGCACGATGCGCGCGACAAGACCAACATCAAGCTGATCTATTCGATCGACGTCAATGTGAAGGACGAGGGCGCGGTGCTCGCGCGCTTCCGCAAGGATCGCAATGTCCAGCAGACCCCGAACACCGTGTATAAATTCATCACGCAGGCGCCGAAGGGCGTCAAACGGCCGGTGGTCGTCGGCGCGGGGCCGTGCGGGCTGTTCGTCGGGCTGATCCTTGCGCAGATGGGATTCCGCCCGATTATCCTCGACCGCGGCAAGGTCGTCCGCGAGCGTACGAAGGACACATGGGATTTGTGGCGGCGCGGCGTGCTCCACCCCGAATCGAACGTCCAGTTCGGCGAGGGCGGCGCGGGCACTTTTTCCGACGGCAAGCTCTACAGCCGGATCAAGGACCCGCGGCACCTCGACCGCAAGGTGCTCACCGAGTTCGTCAAGGCGGGCGCCCCGCCCGAAATCCTGACCGAGGCGCACCCGCATATCGGCACCTTCCGGCTGGTGACGATGGTCGAAAGCCTGCGCGAGACGATCGAGGGGCTGGGGGGCGAATATCGCTGGCAGCACAAGGTTGACGGGCTCGATATCGCCGCCGACGGCGCGGGCGAGCGCCGCGTCCAGGGGCTGCACCTGAGCAATGGCGAGTATATCGAGGCCGACCGCGTCATCCTCGCCGTCGGGCACAGCGCGCGCGATACCTTCGCGATGCTCCACGCGGCGGGGGTGCATGTCGAGGCGAAGCCCTTTTCGATCGGCGTCCGCATCGAGCATCCGCAATCGTGGATCGACACCTCGCGCTTCGGCGCCGACGCGGGCAACCCGATCCTCGGCGCCGCCGAATATCATATCTCGCACCACTGCAAGAACGGCCGCACCGTCTACAGCTTCTGCATGTGCCCCGGCGGCACCGTCGTCGCCGCGACCTCGGAAGAGGGCCGCGTCGCGACCAACGGCATGAGCCAATATTCGCGCAACGAGCGCAACGCCAATTCGGGCTTCGTCGTCGCGATCGACCCCGCGCGCGACTATCCCGGCGACCCGCTCGCGGGCCTCGCGTTCCAGCGGCATTGGGAATCGCTCGCCTTCGTCGCGGGCGGATCGAACTATAAGGCGCCCGCGCAGCGCGTCGGCGATTTCCTCGCGGGGCGCCCGTCGACCGCGCTCGGCAGCGTCGTGCCATCGTACCGCCCCGGCGTCACCCCGACCGACCTCGCCGCCTGCCTACCCGATTTCGCGGTCGAGGCGATGCGCGAGGCGATCCCGGTGTTCGGGCGCCAGATCGTGGGGTACGATCACCCCGATGTGGTGATGACGGGGGTCGAGACGCGCACCTCGTCGCCCGTGCGCTTTACCCGCGGCGAGGATTTTCAGAGCCTGAACACCGCGGGGCTTTTTCCGGCGGGCGAGGGCGCGGGCTATGCCGGCGGCATCCTGTCGGCGGCGGTCGACGGCATCAAGGTGGCCGAGGCCGTTGCGCGGAGCCTGATGCCATGACGCTGATCCTGTTCAACAAGCCGTGGGGTGTGCTGTCGCAATTCACCGACAAGAGCATGACCGCGAGCGCGGATGGCCCGCGCGCGACGCTGTCCGACTATATCGACGTCCCCGGCGTCTATCCGGCGGGGCGGCTCGATCGCGATAGCGAAGGCCTGCTGATCCTGACCGACGACGGCGCGTTGCAGGCGCGGATTTCGTCGCCGAAGCACAAGACGCCCAAAACCTATCTGGCGCAGGTCGAGGGCGAGCCCGACGACGCCGCGCTGGAGGCGCTGCGCCGCGGCGTCACGCTGAACGACGGCCCGACGCGCCCCGCGACCGTCCGCCGCATCGACCCGCCCCAGCTCTGGGACCGCGACCCGCCGGTGCGATACCGCAAGAGCGTGCCCGATTCATGGATCGAACTGACGATCACCTGTCTCTTATACACATCTCCGAGCCCACGAGACACTGAGCGATCGCG
>CAUUIU010000127.1:0-8161 GCA_963545025.1 uncultured Sphingopyxis sp.
AGATCGCTCAGTGTCTCGTGGGCTCGGAGATGTGTATAAGAGACAGTTCCATCACAGCGTCCAGTCCAGTTGGAGCCAAAATTTGTCGGTATCGGTGGCGAAGCTGTCGGCGTCGTAATGCGCGTAGCGCGCCGAAGCGGTGACCTTGCCGAGCTTTGTGCTGGCGAGCAGGTCGATCTCGCGGCCATAAGTGCGGCTTGCGCGGTCGCTGCGATAATCGTGATAGACCGCCTGCAGCGTGACATTCTTGAGCGGTCCTGCCGCCTTCCAGTTCCAGCCCGCGCTCGCATAGAGATCGCGCACGCCATCGGGCGGGGTGATCAGGAATTTGTCCGCCCAGCCCTGGAATTTGAACCCGGTGGCGAGCGGGGTCTGGAAGCTGGTGAGGGCAACTCCGTTGTCGGCGCCGAGTATTTCATACCCGACGCCGACCCGGGGACCTCCGAAATCGACCGCGACGTCGGCGAGGAAATAGTCCGCTGCATAATCATTGGGGTTGCGGTGCCAGTCGGACTGGCGCGCATAGCTCAGCTGGTAGGCCGCCTTTGCCTTGCCGATCGGCCGGCTGCCGTCGAGGCGGACGCCATAGCTCTGGCTCGACATGCGAAAACCCTGCATAGTGGCTTCGTCCTGGTCGACGAGATAGGCGAAGGCCGCGACCTTGCCGACGGATGTTTGGACGCTGACATTGCCGAAGACATTGTCCCCCGACACCGCCTGCTGTCGCGCGCCCGTACCGTCGACGCCCCAGATGGTGCGAACGCTCCACGCGTAGGTGAGGTCGGCCTTCACGCCCTTGGCAGGGGTGATCTCGGCGCGCAGCGCGTCAAAGCTTTGCCCGTTCTGACGGAAGGGCACGGCGCCGACGAAGCGTTCGTCGTCGAGTGCGATCCGTTGGCGCCCGGCGGTGACCGCGAAGGCGGGCGAGGCGTAGCGGAGCTGGGCGCGGGCGAGGGCGATATTCTCGGGGTCGGCGACCAGCGGCCGGGTGGCGGCGCCGTGGAGACCGTCGAAATAATCATCGACGATCGCCAGCGTGCCTTGCCCTTCGATCAGCGCCGACCAGCGCCCGGCCTTGGCCTCGACGCCCGCGCGGACGCGCAGGGTCAGGGCGTCGGCCTCGGCAGCAATGCCGTCCTGGTCTACGCCTTCGTAGCGGAGGCGGGCCTCGCCAAGGGGCTTGAGAGTGAGCTCCCGGGCGTGCGCCGCCCCCGCCGGCGCAAGCGCCAGCAAGAAGATGAGGGTGCGGTTCATGGGTTAGATCCGCACGCCTTCGGCAGCGCCCCAGGTCGCGCGCCACTGGCCCTTGACGAAGAGCAGCGCGACGAGCGCAACCACGGCAAGTCCCGCAAAGATGTAGAAGCCGGGAGCGAAGCTGCCGCTCCACTGTTTCGCGAAGCCGAGCGAGGAGGCGAGGTAGAAACCGCCGATCCCGCCGGCCATGCCGACGAGGCCCGTCATCACGCCGATCTCGGCCGAGAAGCGTTGGGGTACGAGCTGGAATACCGATCCGTTACCGGTGCCGAGTGCCAGCATCGCGATGACGAAAAGGCCGAGCGCGGCGGGCAGTGTGTCGGCCTGCGGCACACCCGCCAGCGCCAGCGCCGCGACGACGAACACCATCATCAGCGCTTTCACGCCGCCGATCCGGTCGGCTAGCGCACCGCCCATCGGCCGCACCAGCGATCCGGCGAAGACGCAGGCTGCGGTACAATAGCCTGCCATAACCGGCGTCAGGTGGAACTGGTCGGTGAAATATATGGGGAGCGAGGCGGCGAGCCCGACGAAGCCACCGAAGGTCACCGAGTAGAAGGCCATCAGCCACCAGGCGTCGCCGGTCTTGAGCGGTTGGAAATAGTCGACCAGCTTCTTCGGCGCCGGAGCATTGGGAGCATCCTTCGCCATCGCGAGGTAGACGAAGAAGACGATCGTGAGCGGGATGCAGGCGAGGCCCAGCACCGCGTTCCAGCCGAACAGCTTGGCGAGGCCGGGGGCGAAGAGCGCGGCGAGCACGGTGCCTGAATTGCCCATGCCCGCGAGCCCCATCGCCTTTCCCTGATGCTCGGGCGGGTACCAGCGGCTGGCAAGGGGGAGCGCGATCGCGAAGCTCGCGCCCGCGAAGCCCAGGATCACGCCGAGCGCGAGCGTGCCCGCGAAGCTGTGCACACCCAGGAACCAGGCCATGAACAGCCCGGCGATGACGATGAGCTGGCTGATGGCGCCCGAACGCTTCGGCCCGATGCGGTCGACGAGGAGGCCGTTGACGACGCGCAGCAGTGCGCCGGCGAGCGTCGGTACGGCAACCATCAGCCCCTTTTGCGCCGGCGACAGCCCGAGGTCTTCGGAGATTGCGGGCGCCAGCGGCCCGAGAATGACCCACACCATGAAAGCGAGGTCGAAGTAGAGAAAGGCGGCGACCAGCGTCGGCCAGTGGCCGCTCGCCCAGAAGCTCGATTTGGGTGCCGTGGCGCCCGTGATTGCAGTCGTCATCGTCCGTCCCCTTTTTGTGACGGGCAATAAAAAAGCCGCCAGGACGGCGGCCATGCGGGCGCATCCTGACGGCTTCATTGCCTGTTGGGATTGCGGGGAAAGGCTCCCCGTCCGCCTGCGGACCGGCCCCGTCGTTGGAGCCGTCGCCGCTTTATCCTGCCCCGGCAGCTCTGCCGAGTGCCATTAAACTGCATGATTCGCAGACTGCCCGCAAGTCGTTATTTCGCAGTTGCAGCATAAACTAGAAACCTAAGCAAGATCAGCGAGATAGGCTTCGATATCGTCGGGATCGAAGGCGCGGCCGTCGAAAAACCGATCGTTGCCGAGGGTCAAGCGGCCCTGTGTTGAACCCGCTCCGATCGGCTCGTGGAGTCCGCCCTCAAGCTTCGAGCTAGCCCCCGGAAGGGGAGCGCCCGAGCCCGCCAGCGCAGCGCGATAGATGTCGGGACGAAAGACACCCGCGGCGATCGCGGCGTCGCCGGGCGCAAAGCCGATATCGTCCCAGCGCACCATCTGCGAATAGAGCCAGGCGGCCTGGCTGCGCCAGGGGAAGTTGGCGGCCTCGCGATACTGGAACATGAAGTCGGGATAGTGGACCGGCTCTCCGCCGGGCACGATCCGGATGCGATCGGTGATTGCACGCAACACGGCGTCGCGCGGCGCGTCGAGATATTCGGGGCGCGCAAGGATGCCGGCGCTCTCGTCTGCTGCGCCGGGTTCGATGAAATGCGCCGCCGAAGCGTGCAGCGCGCGGATCAGCGCCTCGACTTCATCGCGCCGTTGGTCGAGTGTGGTCTCGCGCATCGCGAGCACCTTTTCGACGCCGCGGCGCCATATCTGTGCCGTTGCGAGCGCAATGTGGCCGACGCCGCGGTCGACCGCGATCGAGTTCCACGGCTCACCGACGCAAATCCCGTCGACTTCGCCCGCGCCGAGCGCGTCAGCCGCGAACGGTGGACTAGTGACCACGATCTCGACGTCGTGATCGGGACGGATGCCGACGCCCGCGAGCCAGTAGCGCAGCATATAATTATGGCTCGAATAGCGATGTACGACGCCGAAGCGCAGCCGTGTGCCCACCGCGATCCGCGCGTCGGCAACCTGCTTCAGGGCTGCGCCGATCAGGATCGGATCGCCAAGTCCGTCGGCGAGGCCGACCTCCGACGCGAGCTTCGCCGAAAAGGTGACCGCATTGCCGTTGAGCCCGAGCACAAAGGGCACCGCGAGCGGGACCGCCGGACGGTCACGTCCCAGCGTCGTCGCGATAGCGAGCGGAGCGATCATGTGCGCCGCGTCGGTATGGCCGTAGAGCAGGCGGTCGCGAACCGTTGCCCATGTCATGTCGCGAGTCAGTTCGAGCTTGAGGCCCTCGGCTTCCGCAAAACCCAGCTCGTGAGCGAGGATCGGGAGCGCCGCATCGACGAGCGGCAGAAAGCCGATACGGAAGCGCTCGGCGGTCATTCCATGTCTCCCATCAACGCTTCACTGGTCACGATCGCTTCCGCAATTTCCGAGATGCGGCGGTTGGTGCGCATCGCCTGACCGCGGAGCAGGGCGTAGGCCGCTGGCTCATCGATCTGGCGACGCTTCATCAGGATCGCCTTGGCCTTGTCGATGACCGCGCGCTCGGCGAGTGCGTTTTTGGCATCGTCGAGCTCGCGTTGCAGCGTCGAGAAAGCGTGGAACCGCCGCACTGCAAGATCGAGCACGGGCTTGATACGCTGCTGCGAAAGTCCGTCGACGACATAGGCGGAAACCCCTGCGTCGATCGCAGCGAATGTCGACTCCGTATCGCTTTGATCGACGAACATTGCGATCGGCCGTGAAAGCGCGCGCGACATGGCGAAGAAATCCTCAAGCAAATCACGGCTTGGGTTTTCAAGGTTGATCAGGACGACCTCTGGCGTCGCGGCCTCGATCTGCGCGACAAGCGGCCCGGCGGGATCGATGAGTACCAAGTCGTCGAGACCAGCCTCGCGCAGGCCATCGGAAATGATGGCGGCGCGCGTCGTGCTGGTGTCGATGATCGCGATCCTCATGATCGCGCCTTACGCTGCAGCGCACAAATCTGCTAGCGGGTTTCTCTCTTGCGAATTTTTCATACTGACAAATGACAGTTTCTTGAAACAATCCACCGGAATCTGTCCGAGCATTGCCGGCCAAAATTGCTCGCAATTGACGTTTAAACTGCCGATGCAAACGACGAAATCCCGGCGTAGAGAGCCGCGAGATCTGTCTCCTCGATGCAATAGGGCGGCATGACGTAGATCGTGTTGCCAAGGGGCCGAAGCAATAGATCCTGGCCAGCGAAGTGCGCCAAAAGCTTCGGGCCGATGTCGGAGAGATACCCCTGCTCGGAGGACGTGAGGTCCATAGCCGCGATCGTCCCGATACGCCGCAGATTGGCTATGCCGGGAAGATTCTGCAGGTTTTGCAAATGCGCGTCCTGCCGCTCGCCCAGAACGGCTATCCGCTCAAGAACCGGCTCGTCATGCCAGATGGCGATGTTTGCATTGGCGGCAGCGCAGGCGATCGGATTCGCGGTGTAGCTCGACGAATGATAGAAGAGCTGTGCGCGATCGGTCGAATAATGCGCGTCGAAGATGGCGGGGCTCGCCATCGTGACCGCGAGCGGCAGCGATCCGCCCGTGAGGCCCTTCGAGAGGCATAATATGTCGGGCACGACATCCGCCTGCTCGCAGGCCAGCAATGTGCCCGTTCGCCCCCAGCCGGTCATCACCTCGTCGGCGATGAAGAGAACACCGTGCGCTGCGCAGATTGCACGCATTTCGGCGAGCAGCGCAGCCGGATAGGTGAGCATGCCCCCGGCGCCGAGGATCAGCGGCTCGACAATGAAGGCTGCGGCTTCGCCGGAACGGCAAAACGCGTCGAGCGCGTCGAGCGCTGCTTGCTCCGCAGCGGGTGCAGGGAAGGGGATACAGGAAACGTCGAAGAGGAGCGGCGCGTAGGCGCGATTGAAGACGCCGCGCGCGCCGATCGACATCGCACCGATCGTATCGCCATGATAGCTGTGCTCCATGACGATGATGCGGTGTCGAGGTTCGCCGCGGTGGAGCCAGTATCCCAAGGCCATCTTGAGCGCCACCTCGACGCTCGTCGATCCGCTGTCAGAGAAGAATACATGGTCGAGCGGCCGCGGCATCATCTTGACCAGCGCGTGTGCGAGCGTCTCGGCGGGCTCGTGCGTCCAGCCGGCGAAGATGATCTGGTCGAGCTGCGCGGCCTGCTGCGCGATTGCTGCCATGATCCGGGGGTGGCTGTGCCCGTGCGTTGTGACCCACCAGGACGAAATGCCGTCGACGATCCGTCGTCCATCCTCGGTCCAGATGGCGGCGCCTTCGCTGCGCGTCACCAGCGGGATCGTTTCTTCGAGGCCGTGCTGGGTGAAGGGGTGCCAGACCGGACTGCGGGTCATTGGAAGTCCTTGAGCGAGAAGTTGGCTTGAAAGGCTGCTCGCAGATTGGTGGCTGTGAGGTCGGCAAGCAAGGGAAGGCGACCCAGACGCCGCACGCCGCTGATGCGCTCGATCGCCGCTTCGCTGTCCTGATGCCGATCGCCGATGAATGCGATACCGTGGATGGTCAGGCCCCGCACCTTCAGCGCCTCGATTGTCAGAAGGCTATGGTTGATCGTTCCCAGCGCGGTTCGCGCGACAAGGACGATAGGAAGGCCCCAACGCGCGAACTGGTCGGCAAACAGATAGCCCGCATCGAGGGGCACCGCGACGCCGCCGGCCCCTTCGACGACCAATGGCCCGTCGATCGACGGAAGCCCGAGCTTGCGGGGATCGATCTTGATGCCGTCGATTTCAGCAGCGCGATGCGGCGAGCATGGCGTCTTCAGCTTGTAAGCCTCGGGCAGGATGGCGGCGGAAGCGAGGCCCGATAACCGCGCAACGGTTTCGGCATCGGAGGCGGGATCGAGACCGGCCTGAACAGGCTTCCAATAATATGCACCGAGTGCACCGGCGAGGGCCGCCGCGAAAACCGTCTTGCCGACGCCCGTATCGGTGCCGGTCACGATGAAGCCGTGCGTCATTGCAGGGCGTGCTCGATCGCATCGGCGAGGCCCGCCAACTGCTGATCATCGACATTCAGAGTGACCGAAATACGCAGACGAGCCGTGCCTTCGGGGACTGTTGGCGGCCGAATTCCGCGGACATCAAATCCCGAGGCCTGGAGGGCGGCAGCCACTCTCATCGTCCGGCTGTCGTCGCCGAGAATGAGGGGCAGAATTTGTGACCCGTGGCCAGCCGCGCCGTGAGGTTCGAGGAGCCGGGCGGCGGTCCGCGACAGTGCGGCAAGCCGCTCGCGCCGCTCGGGTTCGTCGGCCAGGATATGGAGGGCTTCGCGAACCGCGCTTGCCATCAGCGGCGACGGAGCGGTGGAAAAGACGAACCCCCGCCCGCGATTGATGAGAAAGTCGCGAACGAAAGCAGGGCCGGTCAAGAGGGCGCCTTCGCAGCCGAGCGCCTTGCCGCAAGTTCTGAGGCTGATGACATTGTCACGGCCGTCCAGATGGTGGCCGAGGCCGCGGCCATCGGGCCCGAAGACTCCTGTCGCGTGCGCTTCGTCGATCAGGAGGAACGCCTCGTGAGCATCCGCGATTGCAGCGAGCTCGTCGAGGGGCGCCCTGTCGCCGTCCATGCTGTAAAGACTCTCGACGGCGATCCAGGGACGTCCTTTGCCGCCTCTTTTGCGCCAGCTATGGATAGCGGTGTCGAAGGCTGCCGGGTCGCTGTGCGCGGCGGCCATATATTCGGCCCGTCCGATGCGCATTCCGTCATGTGCGCTCGCATGGATCAGCGCGTCGTGGACCACCAGATCGCCGCGCTGGGGAAGGGTCGCAAGCAGTGCCGAATTTGCGGCAAAGCCGCTCGAAAAGAACAGCGCTGCTTCGGTTCGGAAGAAAGCGGCGGCTTCGCCCTCCAGGGCCTCATGCTCGCTATGGTTGCCGCGAAGAAGCCGCGAGCCCCCCGCACCCACGGGAACGCCGCGCTCCAGCGCTAAATTGATCGCGCTTGCCAGACGCCGGGTGCCAGCTAGCCCAAGATAGTCATTTGAAGAAAAATCGATCCCGCCCGGTGGTCGGAGGCTGCGGTACCGGTCGTCCATGACGAGTTGGTCGAGCATCGAACGATGGGCGGCGTCGAATTGAAGCGAGCGTGCGAGCATCCGCGTGCCGTAGGGTCAAATCGGCGAAGTGCCAGATGGAAAATCTTTAATGCCGGCACATTGTGGATGGGCGCGCGACGAATTCCACTTTTCGGACGTCCGCTTTTCTGCATTTGTTCGCTAGAAGCAGCTGGTCAGCAATCGGCCTTTGCAGGACGGACGGAGTGCGCCATGTTGGCTGGCTTGGCTGCACGATCGGGTCGTGATTGCTGGCATATGTGCCTCTAAACGAGAAGCCGCATCGAAGGATCTGCAATGCACACGCACAAACTGGTTCGCGAACTCGAAGCGCTACAGCATTGAAAAACAGCCTATTTAGGGGTGGTGGATTTGCGGTTTGCGCAGAGTTTTCCGACCTGATTCAAAATCGGCGCTGACCTGGCTTTCGGGTAGAGAAAATTTCCCGATGATTTTAAGGAAATGGTGGACGCACTAGGGCTCGAACCTAGGACCCGCTGATTAAGAGTCAGCTGCTC
>CAUUIU010000128.1:0-8152 GCA_963545025.1 uncultured Sphingopyxis sp.
ACACTTCTAGCTTCGTCGGCAGCGTCAGATGTGTATAAGAGACAGATTGCAGATAATAGCGCCAGAGCCGCACGAATCGGTCGTCGAATCCCGCAGGCAGGTCGCCCGCCGCCACCACGGTGTCGAAGCGCTCGCGCCACTGGCGCAGCGTCTCGGCATAGTCGCGGCCGAAACGCCGCACGTCGCGCCACGCCAGCCCCCGCGCCTCGGCAAGCGCGCGAAAACGGCTTTCGGACATCAGGCAGCCGCCGGGGAAGATATAGGCCTGGATGAAATCGCTGCTCGCCGCATAACGTTCGAACAACGTATCGCTGATCAGAATATACTGGATCGCCGCCTTGCCGCCGGGGCGGAGAAGGCGGGCGATGGCGTCGAGATAAGCGGGCCAATAGGCCTCACCCACTGCCTCGACCATCTCGACGCTGGCGATCGCGTCATACGGGCCCCGCGCGTCGCGGTAATCGCAGAGCTCGATCGACGACCGTCCAGAGAGATCGACCGCGTGCAACCGCGCGTCGGCGATTTCGGCCTGCGACGGCGACAGGGTGATGCCGGTGTAGAGCACGTCGTGCCGCTCCACCGCGCGCTCGGCAAGCGCGCCCCAGCCGCAGCCGATTTCGAGCAGCCGGCTGCCCGAGCGTAGGTCGAGCCGATCGAGGATGGCATCGACCTTCGCCGTTTGCGCGTCTTCGAGCGACTGGCCGGGATCGGCGAACAGCGCGCTCGAGTAATTCATACTTGGATCGAGCCACAAGCGATAGAAATCATTACCCAAATCATAGTGCGCATGGATGTTTCGCCGTGCCCCGTGCCGGTCATTGCGGTTGAGCGAATGGATCGCCTTGTTGACCCAGCGCCACGGCCCGCGCGCACGGCCCGCATCGCCGAGCGATTCGCCATTGCGCATGAACAGGTCGAACAGAGGCACCGGGTCGGGCGAGGACCATTCGCCCTTTTCCCATGCACGGTACCAGCCCACCGACCCCGATAGCGCGAGACGCGCAAGAGCCGCCCAGCGGTGGATATGCACCACCGCGACCGGCCCGCGACCACGTCCGCCAAGCAGGCGCAGACTGCCGTCGGGCAAATGCCCCTCGATCGTACCATGGAGCAGCCCCGCGTCGATCCGGTCGAGCATGCGGTGGAAAAGACTTGAGGGCGCGAGCGCGATCAGCCGCGCAAACGCGCCCCCTGATCGATAGGCCCGATCGGCCCGCAGCAAAGCCTTTCCCCGCCCGGGGCTAACATGCGTATTCATAGCGCCTTTGTGCCGCAAATGATGACGCCTGACAATCGTGCGTCACATGCTGTCATGACGTCATATTCCATGAGAGAAACACGCATTTTGGCTATTTTTCTGGCGGCACGACGACTTTGAAACGATCGGCGGCAAGCGGGTGGCGATAGCGCTGATCGGTCAGGGTCAGCGTTCCGTCGGGCGCGAATTCCGCGACGGGCATCCGCGACCAGAACAGGAAGGCGCGCGCCTCGACGCTGCGCGCGGCCGCCGCGGCGATACGCGGATCGCCGGCATGGGTCGGATAGGACGCTTCGGGCGCGTCGAGCAGATCAAGGCTGCGCGTCAGGTCGAGCGGCAGGGTGCCGGCATCCGCCTGACCGCCAACGGTGCCGCGCCAGAAAATGTCGCGTTGCCAGAACCGGAGCGGCGGCGGACTGGCGACGATCAGGTCGATCTCTGCGCTTCCTGCGATCGAAAGCGCTTTCGCTGCGCGCGCTTCGGCATAGACGGTGATCAGGCCATTGACGAAGATATAGGTCGAGACTCCAGTGAAACCGATCCACGCGGGGCGTTGCCAATTGCCCTCGCCTCGCCGCTCGCGCCGCAGCGACAGCCAGAGCGATGCCGCCAACGCGATCCAGATCCAGACGTCGATGATGAACAGCGTATCGCCATAGAACCAGCGGTGGCTGAACGGTTCGAGCAGGCGGATGCCGTAATTGTTGAGCCAATCAAGCGCCGGATGGCTGAGGCAGCCGATATAGGCGAGAGCGAGAAGCCAGCCCCCGTGGATGGGCAAGCGGGCCGCGGGCCGCTTGCCGCGTCGATCCTGCCAGCGGTCGAACGCGATCATCGCAGCCCATAGCAGGATCGGCAGAACCAGCAGCGCGATCGGCCCGTGCGTGATCCCACGCCGCATCGACAGCGAAGTGATGCCGTAAACCGCGCAAGCCGCGTCCACGTCGGGCAGGTTCGCCGCGAGGATCAGCGTCGGCATCGCCAGCCCGGTCTTTTTCTTGAGCCCCATTTGCCCAAGAACCGCCCCGACGAGGCTGTGAGTCAGATTGTCCATGCCGCCCTATAGAGCCGAGCGGTCGATCCGCTGCAAGACGTCAGAGGTCCGGGCCGCCCTCGGTCACCGTCCAGGTCTGCCCCTTCTTGAGAAGACCCTGCAGGTCGGCCTTCTTGCCTTCGGCGGCGGCATGGTTCTGGCGCACGACGTCGGCCTCAAAGGTCGGGCGGGGGTCGTCGTAGAGGACGCCGAGCGCCATCGGAAACTCGCCGAAGCGCATTTCGACGAGCATGTGCGCGACGCTGCGGTTGGTCACATCATGGACGATCACGCCCGCGGACTGCCAGTCGCCGTCGACGACTTCGACGGTCTTGAGGTGCAATTCGTCGGCGTCGAGCGCAATGCCCTTGGTGCCCTTGGCATAGAGCATCGGTTCGCCCTGCTTGAGCCAGAGCTGGCGATCTTCAGCCCCCTTTGGCGCCGCGAAATCCTCGAACACGTCTTTATTATAGACGATACAGTTTTGGAAAATCTCGATAAAAGCCGCGCCCTTGTGGGCATGCGCCGCCTTCAGGACGTTCGGCAGTTCCTTTGACACGTCAAAGCCGCGCGCCACGAAGCGTGCGCCGGCGCCGAGTGCGAAGGCCGCAGGCTGTGCCGGACGATCGACTGAACCATAGGGCGTCGACGGACTCGTCGTGCCGACGCGGCTGGTCGGCGAATATTGCCCCTTGGTCAGCCCGTAAATCTCGTTGTTGAACAGCATGATCTGGCAATCGAGATTGCGGCGGATCAGGTGCATCGTGTGGTTGCCGCCGATCGACAGCCCGTCGCCGTCGCCGGTAACGATCCAGATGTCGAGGTTCGGATTGGCGAGCTTCAACCCGGTCGCAAACGCCGGCGCACGGCCGTGGATCGTGTGGAAGCCGTATGTTTCCATATAGTAGGGGAAGCGCGAAGAGCAGCCGATGCCGCTGATGAACACGGTGTTTTCAGGTGCGGTGCCGATTTCGGGCATAGTGCGCTGCACCGCCTTCAAGATCGCATAGTCGCCGCAGCCGGGGCACCAGCGGACTTCCTGATCGGTTTCCCAATCCTTCAGCGTCGTCGTGCGCGCGATGGTGGTCATCTCGTTCATCAAAGGGCTCCCTCGATAGCCGCTTCTATCTCCGCAATCGTGAAGGGCTGGCCCGACACCTTGTTCACGGGCTGTGCGTCGACCAGATACTGATCGCGCAGCACCGTCTTGAGCTGCCCGGTGTTCATTTCGGGCACGATCACCTTGTCATAGCTTTTAAGCAGCTCGCCGAGATTGGCGGGCAGCGGCCAGATGTGGCGGATGTGGACGTGGCTGACGTCCAGACCCTCAGCACGCTTGCGGCGCACCGCCTGATGGATCGGGCCGAAGGTCGAACCCCAACCGACAACCGCGAGCTTCCCTCCCTCGGCGCCGAGCTCGACGAGCTGGTCGGGTACTTTGATCCCGTCAATCTTTGCCTTGCGAATGTCGGTCATCGCCTGATGATTCGATGCCTCGTAATTGATGTGGCCGGTGTCGACTTCCTTTTCGATTCCGCCGATGCGGTGGAGCAGGCCGGGTGTGCCGGGCTTGACCCACGGACGCTTGAGCTTTTCGTCGCGGCCATATGGCTTGAAACCGCCCTCGGGCACCTCAGTCAGGAACTCAACGGGGAAAGCCGCATAGCTTTCGAGATCGGGCACCTTCCACGGTTCGGCGGCGTTCGCGATATAGCCGTCAGTCAGCAGCATCACCGGCGTCATATATTGCACCGCGATCCGTACCGCTTCGATCGTGCATTCGAACGCATCGCCTGGCGAGCGCGCCGCGATCACCGGCATCGGCGCATCGCCGTTGCGGCCATACACCGCCTGGTAAAGATCCGACTGCTCGGTCTTGGTCGGCAGGCCCGTCGACGGACCGCCGCGCTGCGAATTGACGATCACTAGCGGGAGCTCGGTCATGATCGCAAGACCCATCGCCTCGCCCTTCAGCGCGATGCCGGGCCCCGACGAACTGGTTACACCGAGCGAGCCGCCATAGCTGGCCCCAATCGCCGAGCAGATAGCGGCGATTTCATCCTCGGCCTGGAAGGTCGTGACGTCATATTCCTTGAGCCGCGACAGATGGTGAAGGATCGCCGACGCGGGCGTGATCGGATAGCCGCCGAAGAACATCGGCAGTTTCGCAAGCTGTGCGCCCGCAACGAGGCCGAGCGCGATCGCCTCGGCGCCGGTCAGTGTGCGGTAAAGTCCTGGCGCCACCGGCGCGGGATCGACATGATGCTGCTTGAGCGGCCCCGCCAGTTCGGCGGTCTCGCCATAGGCATGGCCTGCATTCAGCGCCGCGACGTTGGCGGACGCAAGGTTCGGGTCCTTGGCGAACTTCGCATTGAGCCAGTCGATCAGCGGCTGGCGATCGCGGTCGAACATCCAGAGCGCGAGCCCCAGCGTCCACATATTCTTGCAGCGCAAAGCTTCCTTGTTGCCGAGTCCGAAGGGCTTCACGGCATCCATTGTCAGCTGGCTGATGTTGAGCTTGAGCAACTGCCATTTTGCGAGGCTGCCATCTTCGAGCGGATTCGCGTCATATTTCGCCTTGGCGAGGTTGCGATCGTTGAACTCACCCTCATCGGCGATAATCAGGCCGCCCTGCTTGAGCGAGGGCACATTGGTCTTGAGCGCTGCGGGGTTCATCGCGACGAGCACGTCAGGCGCGTCGCCCGCGGTTTCGATCGCGGACGATCCGAAGTTGATCTGGAAGGCCGATACGCCGAACAGGGTGCCCTGCGGCGCGCGGATCTCGGCCGGGAAATCCGGGAAGGTCGCGAAGTCGTTGCCCGCGAGCGCAGAGGACAGCGTGAACTGACCGCCGGTCAGCTGCATCCCGTCGCCACTGTCGCCTGCAAATCGAACTACCACCGCATCCGAAAGGGGGGACTGCCGCTTGTCGGCTTCGTCCACTACCGCTGTCGCCATTTTCCGTATCTGCCTTTGAATCTTGCGAACCTGTGACATTGGCCTAGGCCTGTGGGCGCGATGCCGCAATTCAGAAAAAATTGTGCGCTGCAAAGGGCGATGGGCGGTGAGTTTCGATTTGCGATTGAATTTGCGCCGTCGATGACGAATAGCATGGCGAAATATCGTTCAGGGAGAGACGGAATGACCGACGGCACCACTCATTTTACGCGCCCCGATGTGGCCGCCTTCCTTGCTTTCCTGAACGCCCAGGAAGGGCCAAAGATGGAGGAGATGCCGCCGGAAGGCGGGCGCGAGATGTTCCGGGTAATGGGCCAGCTTGCCGATGTTCCCCGCGGTGAAATCGCCAAGGTCGAGGACCGGATGATTCCCGGTCCGGCAGGCGACATTACGATCCGCATCTATGACAACCGCCCGGACCGCGAAACCGGACCGGTGATGGTCTTCTATCATGGCGGCGGCTGGGTGATCGGCGATCTCGACACGCATGATCCCTATTGTGCCGAGGCCGCGCGGTTGCTCGATATGCCGGTGATCGCCGTCGACTACCGGCTCGCGCCCGAACACCCCTTCCCCGCCGCGCCGATCGATTGCGAAGCGGCGACGCGCTGGGTCGCCGACAATATCCCCTGCACCGGGCTGGTGCTTTCGGGCGAAAGCGCCGGTGGCAATTTGACGATCGCGACGGCGCTCACTCTGCGCGACAAACCGGCTTCGAAACCGGTGATCGCGATTCACCCGATCTACCCCGCCGTGACCACGCACGATGATTGGCAGAGTTATCGCGAATTCGGCGAAGGCCATTTGCTGACGACAGGCAGTATGACCTGGTTCGGTAATCACTACGCCGCCGATCCCGCCGATTATCGTGCATCACCGCTCGATTTCTCCGCCGAGGGCCTGCCCCCGACGCTCTTGATCACGGCCGGGCTCGACCCCTTGCGCGATCAGGGCCGCGCCTATGCCGCCAAGTTGATCGAGGCGGGCGTGCCGACGACCTATCGCGAGGCGCAGGGCACGATCCACGGCTATATCAACCTGTCGCAGGGTATTCCGAGCGCGAAGGACGATATTCGCGGAGCGTTGACCGTATTGAAAGCGATTGTTGCCGAGGCTAACGGGGCGGCATGATCGATCATAGCGCCCTTCCCTATCGGCCCTGCGCAGGCGTCATGCTCGCCAATCGCGACGGTCGCGTCTTCGTCGGACAGCGACTCGATACGACGAGCGAAGCGTGGCAGATGCCGCAGGGCGGGATCGACGACGGCGAGGATGCGGAGGAGGCGGCGATCCGCGAACTCGGCGAGGAAACCGGCGTGCACGGCGGGCTGGTCGAGATTATCGCACGCAGCCGCGAGGAATATTTCTACGACCTGCCCGACCATCTGATCGGCAAGATGTGGGGCGGCAAATATCGCGGCCAGCGCCAGCACTGGTTTCTGATGCGCTTCATGGGCGAGGATAGCGATGTCGACATCCACACGAAGCACCAGGAATTCCGAGCGTGGAAGTGGGCCAAGCTGAACGAGATCGAAAAGCTGATCGTCCCGTTCAAGCGCACGCTCTATCGCGGGCTGGTGGAGGAATTCGGCCCGCTCGTCTGATCGCGGAGCGCGATTGCGGTCCGGAACACGTCGGCGAACATTTCGGGCGTTAGTCGCCCCGTGTTCGTGTTGTAGCGCGAGCAATGATAGCTATCGATCAGATGCCGGCCATTGGGCAGCACATGGACTGCTCCGTGCGCGAAGGCATGGGCCGAAAGGCGCGCGCCGACGGAGCGTAATGCTGCATCATGCGCAATCCGTCCAAGTGCGATAATCACCCGGACCTTCGACAGCGCCCCTAACTGCGCCTCGAAAAAAGGGCGGCAGTTCGTGATTTCGGCGGGCGTCGGCTTGTTACGCGGCGGCAGGCATTTGACGCTGTTGACGATGATGGCGCCGTCGAGCGTCAGCCCGTCGTCGATGCGGGCGCCATAGCACCCTTTGCTGAGACCGAATTCGGCAAGCGTCGCGAAGAGCAGATCGCCGGCATAGTCCCCCGTGAAAGGACGCCCGGTGCGGTTCGCTCCATGCTTGCCCGGGGCAAGTCCCGCGAACGCCAGCCACGCATCGGAATCCCCGAACGCATGCACCGGAGCGTTCCACCAATCGGGATGCTCGGCCTGGCACTCACGCCGAAACGCAACGAGCCGCGGACAACGCGCGCAATCGCGCGGCGGCTCGGTCCCGGGCAGCGGGCTGTCAATCTCCATCCATCTGCGATAGGCCCGGGGCGATGAGCAACGCAATGCCGCTTCCCCTCTATGCGATCGGGCTCGGATCGAACCGCCGTCACGTGCGGTTCGGCGACCCGCGCGGGGTACTGCTCGCCGCTCTGGCGGCGCTGGAGAGCGACGATATCGAAGCGGTCGATGCCAGTCCGATCATCGCCAGCAATCCGCTCGGCCCGTCGCGCCGTCGCTACGCCAATGCGGTCGCGCTCGTCGCTTCCGCTCTCAGCCCGCCCGAAATGCTCGAGCGGCTGCAGGAAATCGAGGCGAGCTTCGGCCGTCGCTCTGGCCAGCGCTGGAGCGCACGAACACTCGACCTCGACATATTGCTGTGGTCGGGCGGCGCCTGGTCCGACGGCGCGCTTACCATCCCGCATCCGGCGATCGAGCAGCGCGCATTCGTCCTCGGCCCGCTGCGCGCGATCGTTCCCGATTGGCAGCATCCGCTGAACGGGCACAGCATGCGACAACTCGCCGCGCGCCTGACGCGTCCGAAGCCGGTTGACCGGGACGCCGCGTCGCACTAGGGCGGCGGCTCACTTCGTGAGGCCGCTTTGCGGCGCCGCGATGGGCCCTTAGCTCAGTCGGTAGAGCAACTGACTTTTAATCAGTAGGTCGCTGGTTCGAACCC
>CAUUIU010000129.1:0-8147 GCA_963545025.1 uncultured Sphingopyxis sp.
AGATCGCTCAGTGTCTCGTGGGCTCGGAGATGTGTATAAGAGACAGACAGCACGCCGTGCGTACAATAAGCGACAACGCCCTCGGCGCCGGCCGCCTTCAGCGCGCCGGCGGCGTTGCAGAGCGTGCCCGCCGAATCGACGATATCGTCGATCAGGATGCAGAAGCGGCCCTTTACGTCGCCGATGATGTTCATCACTTCCGATTCGCCGGCGCGTTCGCGGCGCTTGTCGACGATCGCCAGCGGGGCGTTGTCGAGCCGCTTGGCGAGCGCGCGCGCGCGGACCACGCCGCCGACGTCGGGCGACACGACCATCAGATTCTTGCCGGCAAAGCGCGCCTGGATGTCGGCGCTCATCACGGGAGCGGCATAGAGATTGTCGGTCGGGATATCGAAGAAGCCCTGGATCTGCCCGGCGTGCAGGTCGATCGCGAGGACGCGGTCGGCGCCCGACGTGGTGATCAGGTTGGCGACGAGCTTGGCCGAGATCGGCGTGCGCGGACCGGGCTTCCGGTCCTGCCGGGCATAGCCGAAATAAGGAACGACTGCGGTGATGCGCTTGGCCGAGGCGCGGCGCAGCGCGTCGTTGATGATCAGCAATTCCATCAGATTGTCGTTCGCCGGGAAATTCGTCGGCTGGACGACAAAAACATCCTGACCGCGGACATTCTCGTGAATTTCGACGAAAACCTCTTCGTCGGCGAAGCGGCGCACGCTGGTGTCGGTCAGCGGCAGTTCCAGATAGTCCGCGATCGCGCGGGCGAGGGGGAGGTTGCTGTTGCCGGAGATCAGTTTCATGGGGTGCGATGCCCTTTCGCGGCGGACGGGATTGCGCGCCCCCTTAGCCAGCGTGGGCCGATAGGGGAAGGGGCTAAAGCCCGATCCGCCGCTCGCGCCGCAGTTGAAATCGGCGCGCGTCGGCCTAAACCACCGGCATGACCCAAAAGCTTGCCATCGTTCTTTCGCAAATGACGCAGGTCGTCGGCGACCTGGCCGCCAACGCGGCGGCGATGCGCGCCGTGCGCACGCGGCATCCTGAAGCCGACCTGATCCTCTATCCCGAATTGCAGCTAATCGGTTATCCGCCCGAGGATCTGGTCCTCAAGCCCGCGCTGGCCGCGCGGGCGGCGAAGCTGCTCGCCGAACTCGCCGCCGATACCGCCGACGGCGGCCCCGCGATGCTCATCGGCTCGGTCGAGCGCGAAGGCGACCATCTCTACAATATCGTCGCGTTGCTCGACGGCGGCAAAATCGTCGCCACGCGGCGCAAGCACGAGCTGCCGAACTACGGCACCTTCGACGAAAAACGCGTCTTTGTCCCCGGCCCACTCCCCGACATCGTCGAATGGCGCGGGGTGAAGCTGGGATTGCCGATCTGCGAGGATGGCTGGTTGCCCAAGGTGTGCCAGCATCTGACCGGACAGGGTGCCGAGCTGCTCATCTCGGTCAACGGCAGCCCCTATGAAATCGACAAGGATGAGCGACGTTTGACGCAGGTGTTCGCCAGCCGCGTTGCCGAAACCGGACTGCCGATCCTGTTTCTCAACCGCATCGGCGGGCAGGACGAAATCGTGTTCGACGGCTGCTCCTTCGTACTGAACGGGGACGGCAGCACCGCGCACCGGCTGACCGACTGGGAGGCCGAGGAGCGTGTCACGCACTGGACGAAGGGCGCCAATGGCTGGACCTGCGAAGTCGGCGCGATTACCGGCTGGGAGGCGCACCCGGCCGATATCTACAGCGCGATGATCGTCAGCTTGCGCGACTATGTCGAACGCAACCGCTTCCCCGGGGTCGTACTGGGCCTGTCGGGCGGGATCGATTCGGCGATCTGCGCGGCTATCGCCGCCGACGCGCTCGGCCCCGACAAGGTCTGGTGCGTGATGATGCCGAGCCGCTTCACCAGCCAGTCGAGCCTCGACGATGCCGCCGGCTGCGCGGCGATGATCGGCTGCAAGCTCGATACGATATCGATCGTTCCCGCCGTAGAGGCGTTCGATGCGATGCTCAGCGGAACCTTTGCCGACAAGGACGTCGACATTACCGAAGAGAATGTCCAATCGCGCATCCGCGGCGTGACCTTGATGGCGCTCAGCAACAAATTCGGTCCGATGCTGCTGACGACGGGCAACAAGAGCGAGATGAGCGTCGGCTATGCGACCATCTATGGCGACATGGCGGGCGGCTATAATCCGCTGAAGGACGCGTACAAGATGACGGTGTTCGCGGTCGCCAAATGGCGCAACGAAAATGTGCCGCGGCTGTCGCGAAATCCTGTCACGCCGGTGATGCCCGATACGATCATCACCAAGCCGCCGAGCGCTGAACTGCGCCCCGACCAGAAGGATGAAGACAGCCTGCCGCCCTACGCCGATCTCGACCGCATGCTCCATATGCTGGTCGAGGAGGAAGCGAGCGTCGACGATGTCGTCGCGAAATACGGCTTCGATCGCGATGCGGTGGTGCGGATCGAGCGACTGCTGATGCTCGCCGAATATAAACGCCGCCAGGCGCCGCCGGGGGTCAAGCTGTCGACGCGCAATTTCGGGCGCGACCGGCGCTATCCGATCACACATGGTTTCCGCACGGGGTAATCAGGGGGAGAGCAGGATGGGATATCTGGGATCGAAGGCGCCGCTCGATCGGGCAGGGCAAGTGCTCGAAATCTTGCGCGTGACGGTCGCGCTGCTCATCCTGATCCACGGCGTCTATCGCCTCGCGTCCGGACTTGTCGCGCCTTTTGGCACCTGGCTCGACAGCCTCGGCTTTCCCTTCGGTTATGGCTGGGCGACGGCAGTGACACTCTACGAGCTCGTCGGCCCGGCGCTGATGCTGACGCGACGCTGGACCAGCTTCGCCGCGCTCGGCCATGCCGGCATCCTGACGCTCGGCCTGATCCTCGTCCACCTGCCCGCCGGCTGGTTCGTCGTCGGCGGCGGACGCAACGGGATGGAATATAGCGTCATCCTGATCGTCTCGCTGCTCGCCATCGCATGGGCCTATTGGCCGGTGCGCGGCGCCATCCGGGTCTGATGCTCAGGCGGTCAGGAGCCTTTGCGCTCCGCCGCCGCGTCCTTCACCTCCTTGCTGTTGCAGGCCGCTTCTTCGGCGGGGCTAAGCCCGCCTGCCGCGCATCGCTCGACCGCCATCATCGCGGGAATCAGATTGGCGGGCTCGCTGGCAGGATTGCGATCGGCATTGAGCGCCGCCAGCCCGTCGATCATCCAGCGCGCGCCCTTCAGCTCGTCGGCTTCGGTGGGCAGGCGGTCGGGGCGATCAATGATGGCCAGCAATGCCGCCGATTCGTCGAACTTGCCGAGTTCGCGCAGCGCGTTCGCGGCGCGCATGTGGAGCCAGAACCACGGCCCCTTCTTCGCCTCGCTCCATGGCAGCGTTTGCGATGCGGTGACGAACGCCTGCTGATAGCGGGCCTTCGCCGCTTGGTCGTGATCGACCTCCCAGCTCGCGGCAAGCAGGTTTCCGGCAAGCGCATAGGCATCGCGGCCGAGATTCTTCTGGAGCCACCAGCTTCGATAATGCGGCGACTCGCTCTCGCGCATCGCCTGATATTCCGCGGAGGCGACGAGCGGGGTCAGCTTTGCCACATCCTCGTCGCTGAATTCCTCGTCGAACAGGAGCAGACCATTGCCGGGGCATTCGACCATCGGCCATATCGGGAGCGTGCCATAGGCACGGCCATCGGGCCGCTGCCCCCAGCTGGTCGAACTGCCGACGACGTTTGCTTTGAATTTCTCGCCGCCGACCGGGCAGGTGAACTTCTTCTCGAACAGCGTCGTGGCTGCGGCGGGCGCCGACAGCGCCCCGATCAATATTATCGTCATCATTCCGCGCATCGCGCCTCTCCTCTCCCATTGCATCGATGTCGCCGCTCTCGCCTTTGCCGCAAAAGCGGCTATAGGCGCGGCCCATGACCGTCGTCACCCGTTTCGCTCCCTCGCCGACCGGCACGCTCCATGTCGGCAACGTCCGCACCGCGCTCCACAACTGGCTGTGGGCGCGCAAAGCTGGCGGGCGTTTCCTGCTGCGCATCGACGACACCGATCTCGAACGGTCGAAAGAGGAATATGTCGAGGGCATCCGCGCCGATCTCGCGTGGCTCGGGCTCGATATCGACGGCGAGGAGCGGCAGTCGGCACGTTTCGCCCTCTATGAGACCGAATTCGAAAAACTGAAGGCGGCGGGCCGCGTCTATGCCTGTTACGAGACGCCCGAAGAACTCGACATTCGGCGCAAGATATTGCTCTCGCGCGGCCTTCCCCCGGTTTACGAACGCAAGCCCGCCGATGCGCCGGCGCCCGAGGGCGTCGCGCAGCACTGGCGTTTCAAACTCGACCATGACGGGCCGATCGAATGGACCGACATGGTGCGCGGGGACCAGCATTTCGAGCCGAAGACGATGTCGGACCCCGTCGTGCGCCGCGCCGACGGCAGCTGGCTCTATCTGCTGCCGAGCGTGATCGACGATATCGCGATGGGGATCACCCATGTCGTTCGCGGCGAAGACCATGTGTCGAACACCGCCGCGCAGATCCAGATGTTCGACGCGCTCGGCGCCGCACCGCCGGCGTTTGCGCACGAAGCCCTGCTCGTCGGGACGGAAGGCAAATTGTCGAAGCGGCTCGGGTCGCTTGGAATGGAAAGTCTGCGCGCGGCGGAGATCGAGCCGGTCGCGCTGCTCGCGTTGCTCGCGCGGCTGGGGACGAGCGATCCGGTCGAGCCCGTGACGACGGTCGAGCCGCTGATCGACTCGATCGACTTCGCGCATTTCGGCCGGGCCCCCGCCCGATTCGACGAAGCCGAACTGGCCTTGCTGAACCAGAAGATTGTCCATCAACTCGGCTATGACGAGGTTGAGCATCGCCTGCCCCCGAAGATCGACACTGCGCGCTGGAACGCGATTCGTCCGAATCTGACGACGGTGGCTGAGGCAGCCGAATGGGTGCCGGTGTTCGATGGCCCCTTCGTACCGCCCCCGGCCGATGACGGCGATCGGGCGGTGCTCGCTGCCGCTGCGGCCGCTGCACCGGGCATCGACTGGTCGGCCGATCCCTGGCACGCGCTCACCGGCGCGGTGAAGGAGGCGACGGGCGCAAAGGGCCGCGCACTCTTCCTGCCGCTGCGCCGCGCGCTCACGGCGCGCGACCACGGCCCCGATATGGGCGAACTGCTGCCGCTGATCGCCAGGGACGAAGCGATCGCGCGGCTCTCCGCGACCATCTGACACCATCTCCATTCCGGCTCCTTTGCCGATCTTGCCACTTGACAACTATAGAGATGTTATAATATCTCACAAGCCTGATCTGGTCGATAGCAGTGGTCAACGGGCTGCGGGGCCGGGTCGTTTAGGCAAGGAGAGAGGCCATGACCCTGATTCCCCTGATTTCGGCGATCGTTGCCGCGCCTGAAACGGCAACCGCGCCTGCCGGCGGCGCGGTGTTGCGGCGCAATAGCTATGATGCCGGTGGCAGACATCGCCCGCTTGCCGCAACGCTGGCGATCGGACTGCCCGCGCTGCTCGTCATCGGCGTTGCGCTATCGCCGATGATCATCCAGCAGAAGCCGAAGACCGATCCTCAGGTCTGGGATCCGATCACGCTCGAAAAGCCCAAGCCGCCCGAACAGCAACCGGATGCCAAGCCACAGGATCAGCCGACCGAAAGCACCATCACGACAACCAAGTCGCCGCTGCCGCCGATCAGCCAGGACACCCCCGTAGGGCGGACCGACGAACCCTATGTCCCGCCCGCCGGGACCGGGACGGGGCCCACCGTCATCGTCGAGCCCGCACCACCGCCACCGCCGCCACTGGTCCTTGCCGAACTCGACAAGCGCTTCCTTGGCGTCTTCCAGCCCGATTATCCGATGCGCGAACAGCATGGCGAGATCGAGGGCATCGCGAAAGTGCGCGTGTTGATCGGCACCGACGGCCGGGTGAAACAAGTCGAACTGGTGAGCAGCGACAGTCCGGGCTTTTTCGAACAGACGAAGCGCCGCGCGCTTTCCAAATGGCGCTTCAAGCCCGCCACGCGCGGCGGTGTGTCCGAAGAAAGCTGGAAGGTGATGACCGTCCGCTTCGAAATCAAGAACGCCTGAGGGCCCCAGACCCCTCCGGGACGGGCGGCCGACTTGCCGCCCGTCCTTCCTTTTGCTTGACAGAAAGACCGAATCCCGCCAAAGGCGCCCGGATATTGGGGGGCGGCGCCTCGCGCGCGGCCCTTTCATGTTTTTCACATCAACGTCGGGGCCCTAGTCCCGCCGCATCCCCCGGACCTCCGGTGGATGTGCACTTACTTCGAGGAACAGGGCCATGGCCAAGCCGACGACCGTCAAGATCAAGCTGGTGAGCACCGCCGACACGGGCTTCTTTTACGTCACGAAGAAGAACCCGCGCACGATGACCGAAAAGATGTCGGTGCGGAAGTATGACCCGCGCGTGCGCAAGCATGTCGAGTTCAAGGAAGCCAAGATCAAGTGACGCATCGACCCGTTCAGCGTTGCTGAACGGAATGGCGATGGGCCATCCCCGCGAAGGCGGGGATCCAGAAGGGCGGCCGTTTGCGCCGCCCTTTTTCGTGCGCGTCGCGCGGCTGTTATCCGACCGTTTACCGCGATGGCCTACAAGAGCGGCAGGCAGCGGAGGGTGGCATGAGCCTCGAAGATTTTTCGCGCGAAGTGATGGGCAAGCCGCCCAAGAACCGCGACATGGTCGACCGCGCCCTTTTCACCGACGAGGATGGATGTAGCTACGACCAGCAGGTGGCGGTGGCGCGCGTCCCGCTGGGTGTCGGCGTTGCTGTTTTCGTGGGCTTGCTCTTCGTCGGCTGGGCGAGCGACGATCCCGCTTGGGCGGCGATGTTGGACCGGATGACGTCGGTCCTCGACATCTTCTAGCGCCGGGCGGCCTCAGGCAAACGCCCCCACGCTTTCAATGAACTTGATCACCGAAATCGGCTTCGAGACATAGGCCTCGGCGCCCGCCGCCTTGATCTGCTCCTCGTCGCCCTTTCCGGCATAGGCGGTGACCGCCATGATCGGCACCGCGCGCAAGGTCAGGTCTGCCTTCATCTGGCCGATCAGTTCGAGCCCGCTGACGTGCGGCAGCTGGATGTCCATGATGATCAGGTCGGGTGATACTTCGCGCGCCTTCGCCACCGCGTCGCGGCCGTCGCGGACCGGGTGGGCGCTATAGCCATGGGCGTTGAGCAGGTCACAGAACAGGCGCAGGTTCAGCTCATTATCTTCGACGACCAGGATGGTCTTGCCCATGTTATTTATGTTCCCCACCTTGCGTCCGCGGCCGGTTTAGGCGAATCGGCCGCCTGACACAATTGCCTCCCGATGAAGGGATATTCGGTTTTGCACGAAGGTGACGAGGCGCTGGCGCTGCAGGCGCTCGGCTGGATTCTGAGCGACGAACCGCGCGCCGAACGGCTGCTCGGCATGACCGGGCTCGACCCCGAGGGGCTTCGCGCGTCGCTCGGCGAGCGCGCAACGCTTGCCGCGATCCTGTCCTTTCTCACTGCGCATGAGGCCGATCTGATCGCCTGTGCCGACGCGCTCGACATCGCGCCCGAAACACTCGCCGCTGCGGCGCACCGCCTCGAAGGCCATGAAAGGATCGATCCATGAACCGCCCCCTCGTCATCACCGATTGCGACGAGGTGCTGATGCACATGGTCGTTCCGTTCGCCGAATGGGTCGATGCCGAACATGGCGTCATCTTCCGCATCGAGGATGCGAGCTTCGCCGGCGCGCTCAAACGCAAGGAATGCGGCACGCCGCTCGAGGCGGCCGAGGTCTGGCCGCTGCTCGACAGCTTCTTCCGGACCGAGATGGGGCGGCAATATCCGATCCCGGGCGCGCTCGCCGCGATGGCGGAGATTGCCGA
The DNA here is from genome assembly GCA_963545025.1 of uncultured Sphingopyxis sp. Classification (GTDB taxonomy): domain Bacteria; phylum Pseudomonadota; class Alphaproteobacteria; order Sphingomonadales; family Sphingomonadaceae; genus Sphingopyxis. The sequence continues at coordinate 7,909 of CAUUIU010000129.1, forward strand.
ACAGGCCGACATCGTCGTGCTGACCAACGTCGGTCCCGACCATCAGCAGGCGCGTATCGATCAGCTTGCGACGCATGATTTTCACGCCCCCGTCATCGGCAGCCGCGGCGGCAAGGGCGAACCGGTGCGCCGGCTGATCGACGAATATTGTCCCTCGGTCGCGGTTTTCATCGACGATCTCGCCGGCCATCATCTGTCTCTTATACACATCTGACGCTGCCGACGAAGCTAGAAGTGTA
>CAUUIU010000130.1:0-8088 GCA_963545025.1 uncultured Sphingopyxis sp.
GTCGGGGGCCTCGTGGGGGGCGTCGCCGGCAACCGCATCGCTGGCAGAGGTGATCGCACCGCCGGGACGCTGATCGGCGCCGGCGTCGGCGCGCTGGCGGGCGCGGCGATCGGCAACGAAGCCGACAAGAAGAAATGCGAAGAATGGTGGGCGCGCGGCAGCGGCCGTCACCATGGCGCTTATTACGGCGGGCATCAGGGGGGCTCCACCGTTTATCACCACGGCTACGGCTATAACTATGGTTACGGCTATTACACGCCGGGTGTCGTGGTCACGACGATCATCACCAACGGCCCGCCGGTGGTGACCGAGACGATCGAGACCACCACCAAGACCTATTATGAAAATGCGCCGGTGCGGAAACGCTATGTCGCGAAGAAGAAATGGAAGCCGAAACCCAAGGCGAAACCGCGCTGCGTCTGCTGATTGCCCGATAGGTCTGGTCACCTGATCTGGTCCCGGAGGCCCGTCATCCGCGCGGATGGCGGGCCGTCTTCCTTTGACTCGGCCTGCCGCGCCTTGGTACCGGTTCAGCGGCGCGAAAGCATCGCGCGCCTAATCTGCAATGCTTGCGGGCCGGACCATCCTTTGCCCGTTTCGAGAGGGATACCTCGATGCGCAAATTGACCAGCCTCGCCACCGCAGCTGCCGTCGTCCTGACCACGGTCGGCCTCAGCGCCACCCCCGCCGAAGCGCGCAGCCGCCACGGCGGCTGGGGTTATCGCCACCATGATCGCGTCGATGCCGGCGACGTCATCGGCGGTCTGCTGATCATCGGCACCATCGCCGCGATCGCCAGCGCCGCGAGCAAGAACAAGAGCGACCGGCGCGACCGCGACGATCGCTACGAGCCGCCCTATCGCGAGGATGATCGCAACCCGCAGTATCGCGAAGTGCCGCAATATGAACCCGAAGCTCCCGTCGAGGCCCCCGCCGGTGCCTATGGCCGCGGCGAAGCCGAGGCGCGCGCCGCCGATGCGTGCAGCTGGGCGGTCGAGGCCGAGATGGGCGACGACGCCCGCGTCGACAAAGTGACGGACACGCAACCCAATAATGGCGGCTGGTACGTCACCGGCACCGCTTCGCGTCTTGGCGGCGAGGTTCGCAGCTTTGGCTGTAGCTTCCGCAATGGCCGCGTCGTCGACGTCAGCTTCGGCTGAACTTTGATCCTCCCTGTGGCGCAGCCCATGGGGAGGGGGACCGTCCGCGAAGCGGATGGTGGAGGGGCCGTAACGTCGCGTCATTGGCCCCTCCGTCAGCGCTTCGCGCTGCCACCTCCCCATGACTTCGTCACAGGGAGGATTTTTATGAACGCCAGCAAAACCAAGGCTGAACGCCAGATAAGCAAGGAGTTCAGGACCGCGTCAGAGCCGAATCGGTAAAACATCCTCAACAGGCCGCGACATGCCGCCTGCGCTTTTTTGAGGAGACCGAACCATGGCTATCAAGACCAACCTGACCAAGGCCGCAATTGGTGCGGCCACCGCTGGCGCGATGCTGATGAGCGCCGCGCCCGCCGCAGCGCGCGATCGTTACGACCGCGACGGCATCGGCGCGGGCGAGATCATCGCCGGCGCCGTTGTCCTCGGCGGTCTCGCCGCGATCCTGTCGAGCGGCGACAATGACCGCTACGGCGACCGTTATGATCGTTACGACGACCGTTATGGCAATCGCGACCGCGGCCGCTACGACAATGACCCGCGCTACGGCTATGGCTATGACTATGGTCGCTATGGCAACAGCCGCAGTGCCGTCAGCCAGTGCGTCAACGCCGTCGAGCGCGGTAGCCGCCGCTATGGCAACACCGACGTCACCCAGGTGACGGAAATCGATCGCAAGCGCGACGGTTATCGCGTCAAGGGCCGCGTCGTCGTCCGCGACGGTTACGGCGGTCGCTGGGGCCGCGGCGGTTATTACGATCAGGGCAAGTTCAGCTGCGACATCCGTTATGGCCGCGTGCAGGACATTCGGTACTCGGGCCTGCGCTGAGCCGCTGACCGGCTGAATTGAGTCGACTTGGGCCCGCCCGTGCTCCGGCACGCGGCGGGCCTCTTGCATCCCCGTTGGACGCACCGCATGAAGCGGCATGATCAAGCACAGCCTGCTCGCCGCGCTGCTCCTCGCCGCGCCCGTCGCCGCCCATGCCAAGGACGAAACCCCCGCCGCCGATCCGGCGCGGCTGAAGTCACTGGTTGAAAGGCTCGTCTCCTTCGGCACCCGCCACACCCTATCGTCGGCGACCGATCCCAAGCGCGGGATTGGGGCCGCCCGCAACTGGGGAGCGGAGGAATTCCAGCGTATTTCAAAAGCCTGTGGCGGCTGTCTGACCGTCAACCGCATCGCCGATCGTTTTGACGGGCCGCGCGCGCCCGACGGCGTCATCGTCGAAAATGTCATCGCCATCCAGAAGGGCTCGGGCGATTCGTCAGACGTCGTGATGATCGCCGGCCATATCGACAGCCGCGTCACCGATGTCATGAACTTCACCGCTGACGCCCCGGGCGCCAACGACGACGGATCGGGGACCGCGCTGGTGCTGGAAGCGGCGCGCTTGCTGTCGAAGGACAAGCATCGCGCGACGATCGTCTATGCGCTGCTGTCGGGCGAGGAGCAGGGGCTGTGGGGCGGCAGACTGCTCGCCAAACATGCGAAAGATCAGAACTGGCATGTCATCGCGCTGCTCAACAACGATATCGTCGGCGGCACGCATGGCACCGACGGATCGATCGTCGACAATCGCGTGCGGGTGTTCAGCGAAGGCATACGCTCATCAGAAGATCTCGTCGCCCAGCTGGCGCGGCGCGGGATCGGGGGCGAGGATGACGGTCCGTCGCGCGCGCTCGCCAAGGCGGCGATCCGTGCCGCCGAGCGCGCGCCCGCGATCGGGCTGGAAGTGCTCGCGGTCCGCCGCCCCGACCGCTTCCGCCGCGGCGGCGACCATCTGCCCGCGCTCGAGCTCGGCTACCCGGCCATCCGTTTCACTGCTGGGGTCGAGGATTACGACCATCAACATCAGGATTTGCGCAGCGAGGGCGCCCGCAAATATGGCGACACCGTCGACGAGATGGATTTCCCCTATCTGGCGCGCGTGACCGCGCTCAACGTAGCGCTCGCGCGCGAACTGGCGGGCGCCCCGCCCGCACCCGCCAGCGTCAGCATCGACGGCGCCGTTAGCCAGGACACCACTGTGAGCTGGTCACCCGTTAAGGATGCGGCCGCCTATCGCGTCCATTGGCGCCGCGCCGACACGCTCGACTGGACCGGCAGCAAGGTCGTTCCGGCGCATCCCGAACCGACGCTCAAACTGCCCGGAATCGTGATCGACGATAATTTCTTTGGAGTTTCAGCCATTTCCGCCGACGGCGCGGAGAGCATCGTCACATTTGGGGGTCTGCCCCCGGCGAAATAATTCCGGGCAATTATCAAACACGATATACGAAAATTTACCTTCCTCCTTTAGGCGGGGCGATGGGACCAATAGAATAACCGCTCGAGGTGGGAATCGGGCGGCAGTTGTTGAGTCGCCCATGTCGAATCCCGAGGCCACCGCCTCACCGCCCCCCGACGAAAAGCGCCAACCGCGGCAGTCGCGGCTGGTCAAGGCGGCGCTCGCCTGTCAGCGGCTCGGCCAGTTCGACGTCACCATCCGCAATGTTTCGTTGACCGGCGTCGGCGGCCAGGGGCCGCATGTGATGAACATCGGCGAACGAGTCACGGTGTTTCTACCCGGCCATGAGGCGATGCTGGGCACGGTGCGCTGGGTCGCCGGCAACCGTTTCGGGATCGAGACCGACAAGCCGGTCGAAACCGTTCGCCTGCGCGCCGCGCACAGCGACCAGCTCGTTACCGCCGACAGCAAAGCCGATTTCCAGATCGTTCCGGCGCCGCGCATCTCGACCTGGCGGCCCGGCCTGTCGCGCGCGACCGGCCTCCCGGGGCATTTCGGCACCAAGCGCTGATGCGTGACCGGACCGGCGCGAAGCGCCGATCGTGGGGTTAGGCGGCGGCCGCCTGCGCAGCGAGGAAGTTATACGGGTCGATGCCCCGGCTGCGATAGGCGCGGTGCGCTTCCTCATAGAGCGTCGGCTTGCCAATGCCGAGGCGCGCGCGCGCGGCTTCAAGCGGCTCGGCGAGCAGCGAACGGATGTCCTGTTCGATGATTGCCTTCGACGCCTTGCCGTGGCGCTGGCCCTGGCGGATCGCGCCCATCACCGGCGCGTTGGCCTTGACGCCGCGCTTCACTTCATAACCGCCGGCATAGGCGATGAAGAAATTGCCGTAATTGCCCGTCTGGCCATAGGTGAAGCCGAGCACGCACTGTTCGCCGAGCGCATCGCGGCCATAGCCGGTCAGGATGTGAAACAGGTCGTGCGTGTCGCGCAGGCGGTTCGAATACCATTGCACCTGGTCGTCGAACTTGGGGCGGCCCATCTTCTCGGCTTCGGCCACAAGGCCCGCAGCCGACAGGCCTTCGCGGCGCATGAAAGTCACATAGGCGTGGCCCACGCTGCCTTCGGGGAGCTGGTCGATCCACGCATGATCGTCGAGCAGGTCGGGCAGATAGGGCTCGCTGGCCATCAGCCGCTGGCCCTTTTCGCTTTCGACGAAGGCGCGGGCGTCGGCCATGAAACCCTTGCGCGGCAAATTCTCGAAGATGTGGAACACCTGTTCGGTGTCTTCCTTGTCCGCGATGAGTTTGCGAAAGTGCTGGAACGCCTTGAACGGGCGGAACTTCTGCGGCTGACGATCGGGGTGCGAGAAGATGGTCGGGGTCATGGCGTGCCTCGAAAGAATCGGTTGCTGACGGATATCTAACACTACTGACATATATGTCAATAAGCCGTAAACGCGCTTTGTCGCCGTTCAGAAACCGCTCGACGCTATCGGCCATGGCGGATAGCTCTATGCCAGCATCGGAAGGGGCGGGAACATGACGGCTATTGCAGCAGGACCGAGATACGAAAGCCTCGACGCCATTCGCGGCGTCGCGGTGATGGGCATATTGGCGATGAACATCGCCGCCTTTGCCCTGCCCTTTCCAGCCTATGCGAATCCCGCCGCGGGCGGCTCCCCTGCGGATCTCGACCTCGCAACGTGGTTCTTCAACTTCGTTTTTGTCGATTCAAAGATGCGCGGCATGTTTTCGATGCTGTTCGGCGCGAGCACATTGCTGGTCATCGAAAGCGCGGCGAGCGGCGCGCGCAGTGCGGCGGGGGCGCATTATTCGCGCATGTTCTGGCTCGCGATCTTCGGGCTCATCCATTTCTATCTGATCTGGTTCGGCGACATTCTGTTCCTTTATGCCATTTGCGGCATGCTGCTGTTCCTGTTCCGAAAATTGTCGGTGAAGGCCTTGCTGCTCTGGTCGATTCCTTTCTTCCTGATCGCACTGGCGCTGCCGGGCAGCATGTGGACCATGCTGACGATGGCAGAGGCCGGAATGTTGCCCCCCGAGGCGATGGCGGGGATGAAGGAGGCGCTCGCCGACATGAACGCCGACATGGGCCCGGGCACGCCGACCTATGCCAAGGAAATCGCGCTCTATCTGGGCAGCTATGCCGGCATCGTCGGACACCGGACCGGCGAGATGGGCGGCGACCCGCTCTTCTTCCTCACCATCTTCTCGTGGGAAACGATCGGGCTGATGCTGATCGGCATGGCGCTGTTCAAATCGCGCATGCTGACCGGCGAGTGGGAGATCGCGCGCTATCGCAAATGGGCGATCCGCTGCTTCCTGATCGGCGTCCCGCCGCTGGTCGCGCTCGCCTTTTATCAGATCAATGCGGGTTTCAGTGCGATCTCGATCTTCGGCGCAACGATCGTCTGGTCGATCCCGTTCGACACGCTGATGACGGTCGGTTGGGCCTCGCTGATCATGTTGCTGATCAAGACCGCCGCCAGCGCCGGAACGCGCGCGCGGCTGGCGGCGACGGGGCGCATGGCGTTCACCAATTATCTTGTAACCTCGATCGTGATGACGACGATCTTCTACGGCTATGGGCTCGGCCTGTTCGGCAGCGTCGGTCGTGCCCCGCTCTATCTCTTCTGCTTCGGCATGTGGGCCGCGATGCTGCTCTGGTCGCAGCCGTGGCTCGCGCGTTTCCAATATGGACCGCTCGAATGGCTGTGGCGCAGCCTGTCGCGCTGGCAGCTACAGCCGATGAAGAAAGTGGCGGTCGCTCAGTAGCCGACGGCGCGGTCGAAGCCGCCGCCGGGGCGGCGCTGGACGAGCGGATTGGCTTCGCGCTCGAGCGCGCCCAGCGTTTCCTCGAACAGCGGCCGCAACGTCACGACGCGCGGGAGATATTCTTCGGGGCTGACCTGCGCCTCGACGCAGTGGCGCGCGAACATTTCGATGTCCTCGGCCAGCGCGCCGAGCTTTTCGGCGCCGAACTGGCGCGCTTCGCTTTTCAGCGTGTGCGCGGGCATGACGAGTCCGCGCGCGTCGCGCGCGCGCATGGCCTCTTCGATCGCGGCGACCGACTTGATGCCGTCCTCGCGAAAATAGCCCAGAATACGCACAAAAGCGGCGCCCAGCTGGGCGCGCGTTGCGCGGAATTCATCCCAATCGACCAGGATCTCGTCCAATTTTGCGTCCCTCGGTGTTCAATATGGTCCTTGGTCCCGCATCGACCATGCCGAAAGTCGGTAAAAAAGACGTTACGGTGTGGGAGAGGCGGGGCAAAGATCGCCCCAAAACGGGTCAGTCGCGTTGGACCCGCCAGCGCCCTTCGGCGGCGACGGCGCCCTCGCCCTCGACCCGCCAGCCATGTTCGTCAGCCAACGCCGCGACTTCGCGCCCCGCCTGCGGGTCATCGGCGATCAGCAGCACATCGCGCGCATTGCGCATCGCCCTGGCGAGCCGCAGCGCCGGCCAGGGACAGCGCATGCCGCGCGCATCGACGACCAGCGCTGACGCCTCATTCGTCATAGGGGTTGCGCGAATTGCGGAAATTGAGGCGCACGGGGACGCCCTGGAAGCCCAGTTCCTTGCGCATGCCGTTGACCAGATAGCGGGTGTAGCTTCCCGGCAGGCTGTCGGTCCGCGTCCCGAAAACGACGAAGGTCGGCGGCCGGGTACGCGCCTGTGTGATGTAGCGCAGCTTGATGCGCTTGCCGCCCGGTGCCGGCGGCGGATTGGTTTCGACCGCGTTTTCGAACCAGCGGTTGAGCTTGGCGGTCGAGACGCGGTTGGTCCAGATCGCGCGCTGTTCAAAGGCGACGCGAACGAGCGTATCGATCCCCTTGCCCGTTGCGCCCGAAATGCTGAGCACCGGCACACCCTTGACCTGGCTGAGCCCGTCTTCGAGCGCCGTGCGTACGCCGTTGAAAAGCGACGACGGGTCTTCGGCCACATCCCATTTGTTGAGCGCGACGATCAGCGCGCGACCTTCCTGCAAAACCCGGTCGGCGATGTGGAGATCCTGGGCCTCAAGGCCTTTGGTCGCGTCGAGCAGCAGCACGACGACCTCGGCGAAATCGACCGCATGGAGCGCATCGGCGACCGACAGCTTCTCGAGCTTGTCCTGCACCTTGGCGCGCTTGCGCATACCGGCGGTGTCGAACAGCTGGATCTCGTGAACCTCGCCGTCCTTTTCCCACTGCCAGTCGACACGGATCGAATCGCGGGTGATTCCGGCTTCGGGACCAGTGATGAGGCGGTCTTCACCGATCATGCGATTGATGAGCGTCGACTTGCCGGCGTTCGGGCGGCCGACGATCGCGAGCTTCATCGGGCCGAGCGGCGCGTCTTCATCTTCCTCACCCTCGACCGGCGGCGGCAGCGCTTCGGCCTCGGCAGCTTCAAAGCCTTCGACGATCGGGCGCAGCGCGTCGAACAGATCGACGACACCCTCGCCATGTTCGGCGCTGAGCGCGATCGGATTGTCGAAACCCAAGGAATAGGATTCCATCAGGCCGTTTTCGCCCTGCTTCCCCTCGGCCTTGTTGACGACGAGGATGATCGGCGTGTCCTCGCTGCGCAGCCAGCGCGCGATTTCCTCGTCGAGTGGCGTCACCCCCGCGCGACCGTCGATCATGAACCTGTCTCTTATACACATCTCCGAGCCCACGAGACACTGAGCGATC
>CAUUIU010000131.1:0-8063 GCA_963545025.1 uncultured Sphingopyxis sp.
GGGGTCAGCCTGAAATCGCGCTTGGCGTTATATTGCGCGAGGGGGTCGGCGCGTGCCATGTCAGGCGCGCTTTCTCGCCGCCGGTCTTTTCGCGGGCGGCTTCTTTTCCTCGGCGGCGGGGGCCTTTTTCTTGCCGTCGACCGAGGCTTTGAGCGCCGCCATCAGGTCGATGACGTTCGAGCCCGATTTGACCGGGCCGGGTTCCTCGACATCTTCGAGCACACGCTTGCCCTTGGCCTTCGCCTTCTTGGCGATCACGCGTTTGAGCGCGTCGACATAGTGGTTGTGATAGTCGCTTGCGTCGAACTTGCCGCTCTTTTTGCCGATCAGCGTTTCGGCGAGGTCGAGGAGGTCGGCGTCGGGTTTGGCATTGCCCACGTCGCGGAAATAATTCGCCGCCTTGTTCACCTCGTCGGCGTAGCGGAGCACTTCGAGCACCAGCCCGCGGCCGCAGGGGCGCAGGCCCACGAGCTGCTCTTGCCCGCGCACCGACAGCTGGCCGAGCCCGACCTTCTTCGTGCGTTTGAGCGCTTCGCGCAGCACGATATAGGCCTCTTCGGCGAGCTCGTCGGCGGGGACGACATAATAGGGTTTGGCGTAGTAGAGGATGTCGATGTCGCCCGCGTCGACGAACTGGAGCAATTCGAGGGTGCGCTTGCTCTCCAGCTTGACCGCCTCAATCTCCTCCTCGTCGAGCAGGACATAATTGCCCTTCGAGGTTTCATAGCCCTTGACGATGTCGTCGGTGTCGATCGCGCCGATGCCCGGCACGACCTTTTCATATTTGACCGGCTTGCCGCTCGGCTCATGGATCTGGCGGAAGCTGATCGCCGCGCCCGATTTGGTCGCGGCATAGATTTCGACGGGAATCGACACCAGCGCGAGCCGGATCTGTCCCTTCCAATAGGCGCGTGCAGCCATCGGCGTTCCTTTCGCTGTTCCCCATTTGGAGTCGGAGTCCAAATGATCGGGATCGCGAGCGGTTCCGTCCATTTGAGCTTCCGATCCTCCCTGCGGCGCAGCCGTGGGGAAGGGGGACCGTCCGCGAAGCGGATGGTGGAGGGGCGGCGACGTCGCGCCATAGGCCCCTCCGTCAGCGCTCCGCGCTGCCACCTCCCCATCGCTTTGCGACAGGGAGGATCTTCATCGTTAGAACTCGACCGAGGCCGAGGCCTTGAAGGTCCGCGGGCCGCCCTGGAGCAGGCGCGTGCCGAAGGCGCTGAACGCGTTATAGGCGGTCGCCCAATAGCGCTTGTCGGCGACATTATCGACGTTGAAGCGCAGTGTCAGCGGGGTGCCGCCGAGCAGCGCGACATAGCGCGCGCCGAGGTCAAAGCGTGTCCAGCTGCCCAGTTCGAGCGTGTTGGTGGCGTTCGCCGCCTGCTTGCCGGTGTGGACGACGCGCCCGACCAGCGTCAGTTCGGGCAGGAAGGGCAGGTCCCATTCGACGTTGGCGTTGGCGAGCAGTTCGGGGACGCCGACCGCGTCATTGCCCTCATTAAGCCCGCCTTCGGTGCGGCGCAGCTTGGCGTCGAGGATGGTCAGGCCGCTGATGATGCGCAGGCCATCGACCGGCTCGCCGTCGAGCGTGATCTCGACGCCCTTGTTTCGCTGGGTGCCGTAGTTGCCATAGACGATCATGACCGGGTCGACGAAAGCATTGGGCTTGTCGATGCGGAAGAGTGCGAGACCCGCGTTGAAGCGGCCGACGCTCAGCTTGCCGCCGACTTCATATTGCTTCGACTTGACCGGGGGCAGTGCCGCGCCGCCGTTGACGACGGGCAGCGGGGGAGTGAGCGGCTGATTGTCGTGGTCGTAGGTTGCCGGCGCGGTCGAACCGGCGATCAGGCCTTCGATCCGGTTGGCGTAGAGCGACAGGCCCTGGGTAGGTTTGACCACAAGGCCGAGCACGGGGGTCACCGCCGATTCCTTGTAACCGCCGGTGCGTGCGCCATTGGCATAGCTATAGGAGGTCGACTTGATCTCCTGCAGGCGGAGGCCGCCGGTGAGCAGGATGCGGTCGTCCCAGAAGCCGAGGGTGTTCGAGATAAAGACGCTCGACAGGCGGTTGCGGCCGATCGGGAAGACGTCGTCGAGGTCGCCGCCGACGAACTGGTTCGGCGCGGGGCGCGGCGCGACCACGGGGTTATACAGATTGGTCGCATAGCCCACGAAATCGAAGTCATAGGCGTTGCGGTTGACCTGCCAGCTCATCGCCGCGCCGGCGTTGATTTCGTGGCTGACGCCGCCGCCTTCGAGCTTGATACGGATGCCCGCGGTCGCCGATTCATTATTGTCCTCGCGCGGGACGTAGGAACCGGCGCCGGTGGCGGCGCCGGTCACCGCGTTGGCGACGGTGATGCTCGCGGTGGTCTGATCCTCGCGGCCGTCGCGCGCACCGACCTTGGCATAGAGCATCGCGGCGTCGGACAGGTCATATTCGAGGCTGAAGGCGCCGAAATAATCCTTGGTCAGGATCTGGCTCCACGGCTGCGAATAGTTGGTGTCGGCCTCCGGCACGCGCGGGATGAATGCGCCGACGCCGACCTGGCCGCGCCAATATGTCTGGTTCAGCCGCTGATAATTGAGGTTCAGCGCCGCGCGCAGCGGGCCGCTGTTATAGTCGAGCGTCGCGCCGAGGACGTAGCTCGAGTGGAATTCGTCGTCGATCGCGATGTCGCCGCGCCGCGCCGACGCGTTGATGCGGAGGCCCCACTCGTCGTTGGCGCCGAAGCGGCGCGCGACGTCGATCGCGCCCGAGAAATGCGATGCCGAGGTGTAGCCGAGCGTTCCGCGGATGACGTTGCGTTCGGCCTTTTTGGGGAGGATGTTGACGCTGCCGCCGATGCCGCTGCCGCCCGGCGCGGCGCCGTTGAGGAAGGCGCTGGCGCCGTTGATCACCTGGACCGACGAGACGAGTTCAGGCGCGACGATCTGGCGCGGGGTGATGCCATAGAGGCCGTCAAAGCCGACGTCGTCGGACGAAAGGTCGAAGCCGCGGATGACGAAGACTTCGCCCGCGATGCCGAAGCCGAGGGCGGTACGGATCGTCGGGTCGTTTTCGAGCACTTCGCCGAGCGAGTCGGGTTGCTGGTTGAGGATCAGCGCCTCGTTATAGCTGCGGATGTTGAACGGAATATCCTCGGCCGCCTTGGTGCCGAAAACGCCCACATTGCCGCCGCCGCTGACCTGCGTCTGGTTGTTGCGCTGCGCGGTGACGATGATGTCGTCGGCGCTGGCTTCTTCCTGTGCCGCCGCGGGCATGGCGACGGCGAGCATCGCGGCGCTGGCCGACAGGCCGAGCGCGATGCGGGCGTTGAACTTGGTCATCTCTATTCCCCTACGAACGCGGTCGAGCCCGCGTTGAAAGCTTCAGGTGCGGCGGGCGCGCATCGCCCAGCCGACGGCAAATACGGGTATGGCCAGCGCGGCCCACGACGCGGCGTCGCGGAGGCCATCGCCGGTCAGCGCGACGACAAGGCCCGCAATGCTGATCAGCGCGAGCAGCAGCGGGACGGCGAAGATCGCGCGGAGGCTGTTCCCCTTCCTCATTCGGCGGGCATCCATGTGCCGCCGCTTTCGACCTCGCGCACCAGCGCGTCGGTGCCGCTGCGGCGCTTGCCGAGCCAGAGATAGAGGCCCGAGCCGAGGACGATGATCGTGAAGACGGTGAGGATCGCCCAGAGCAGCTTGAGCGGCAGGCCGCCATAGTCGCCGAAGTGCAGCGGCTGCGACAGCGCCAGCGCCTTGGCGTACCAGGGCATCGGACGGGCGTCGGTGAACTTCCCGGTTTCGGCATCGATCAGCGCCGCGGTGAGCAGCCGTTCGGTCAGCGGCGTGTCGCCCTGGAAGAAGACGGCATAATGATGCTTGCTGCTGAAGGCGCCGCCGGGGAAGGCGATGAATTGCGGATTGTTGCCGGGGATTTCCTGGCGCGCGGCGGCCATCGCCTTGTCGATCGAACCATAGTTTGCGGGCGCTACCGCGCCCTTGCCGGCATAGGCCTTGGTCATTTCGGCGAGCTCGGTCAGCTGCCAATATTGGAAGATCGGGGTCGCGAGCGCGTTGATCACCCCGGTCGCCCCGACGACGGTCATCCATGCGAGCGCGATGATGCCGAGCAGGTTATGATAGTCGAGCCATTTGACGCGGCGGCTGCGCGAGGTGCGCAGCGTGCCGAAATCGAGCTTGCGCATGAAGGGGGTGTACAGGACGACCCCCGAGACGATCGCGATCACGAAGAACAGTCCCATCAGCCCGAGAAAGAGCATGCCCGGCAGGCCGAGGAACATATCGGTGTGGAGCTGGAGGATGAAGTGCATCACCCCGCTTTCGTCGACTGCGCCGGTCTGTTCGCCCGTCGAGCGGTCGAAGAGCTGGATCGTCATGTCCTCGGCGGGCGAATCGGGGCGCGGCGCGGTGGTGATCGTCATCGATGGCTGGTCATTGTCGAACGCCATGAAGACGGGCACTTCGCCGGGGCGCGCGGCGAGCGCCTTGGCCAGCATTTCGTCGAGCGGTTTGAGGCCCGGGGCCTCACCCGACGATCCGACGCCGGGCATGCCGAAGGCCGGGGCTTCGTCGGTCAGCTCGTCGATTTCGTGATGGAAGATCAGCGGCAGGCCGGTGACACACAGCATAAGCAGGAACGCGGTGCAGACGATGCTCGTCCATTTGTGGACCAGGAACCATGCCCGGATGGTCGATCGTTGCATAAAGAGCTACTGCTATTGCGAAGAATAATCAATAACGCCCTATGGCCTGCCCCGCGATTTGACAACCTGTTTCGCGGCGGGGGAGCCATCGTTCGGGCCAGCTATTCCATCAAATGGGCCACGAGCAGGCGTCGGATGAGCAGGAATGCGATGGGCCGCGCTTAATCCGGCGTTCCACCGGCCGTTTTATCCTGAACGACGAGAGGCCGCTCGCTTCGGGGATAGCTATGCACCGGGTCCATGAAATGCAGCGGCTGCGCGCCGAACATGCCGCGCTGGCGACGCTCTCGCAGTTCCTGATGGCGATGGTGTCGGCGCCCGAGCCCCCGCGCCCGACCGAACTCGCCGCCGTGCGCGGAATGCTGCGCGACACGCTCGTCCGACACCTGAAATGCGAGGATTGGGTGCTGTATCCGCGGCTGATGACGTCGGGCGATGCCGGAGCCGCAACGCTGGCGCGCGCGTTCGAGGCCGAAATGGGCTGCATTGCGGCCGACTTCGCCGCCTATGACGACCGGTGGAACACCGCCCGTGCAGTGACCGAATGGGCCGCCTTCCGCGCCGAAACCGCCGCGATCCTTGGCGCGCTGGGCGGCCGGATCGACCGCGAGGATCAAGAGCTTTATCCGCTCGCCGAAGCCCTCGATGCCGCGAGCTCGCCGCCTGCGCCGATGCGCGCGCTGGTCAGGGGCGGAGCGACAATTTCCAGCTGAGCGCGCGCAGGTGGCGCGCGGACAAGCATGGGCGCCGGGCAGCCTGCCCCCAAAGCTTCTTCAACCTGTCATCGCCCGGTCATGCCTTCGCCGCAGCGCAGCAATATCGCGTCCCTAAAGCCCCCGCGACCCCGGTGCCATTTTGGCGACGGGAAAAGGGGATTGCACCGATGAGCTATAAATTCAGGAACCGCCTGCGGGCCGGGGCCGCCTTGATCACCTTGTTCGCCGCGGCGCCCGCCTTTGCCGAAGAAGCCGCGGTCGACGCCGCCGATGGCGCCGATGTCGAGGAAATCGTCGTGCTCGGCCAGGGCCAGGCGCGCCAGGTGCAGGAACTGGGCGCCGCCGACATCGCGCTCGAAGTGTCGGGGATCAGCCCGCTGAAAGCCATCGACAAGCTGCCCGGCGTCAATTTCCAGGCGGCCGACCCGTTCGGCGCCTATGAATGGTCGTCGCGCATCTCGATCCGCGGGTTCAGCCAGAACCAGCTCGGCTTCACGCTCGATGGCGTTCCGCTCGGCGACATGAACTATGGCAACCACAATGGTCTGCACATCAGCCGCGCGATCATCAGCGAGAATGTCGGGCGCGTCGAAGTCGCGCAGGGCGCGGGGTCGCTGTCGGCGGCTTCGTCGAGCAACCTTGGCGGGACGATCGAATTTTTCTCGCGCGCGCCGGCACAGAAGTTCGGCGTCGAAGCCGCGGGCACCTATGGCAGCGACGACAACAAGCGTGCCTTTGCGCGGATCGACAGCGGCGAGTTGTTCGCGGGCGGCCCGCGCCTGTCGGTCAGCTATGCCTGGCAGGATGCCGACAAGTGGAAGGGCGACGGCGTCCAGCGCCAGGATCAGGTCAATGCGCGCATCGTTCAGCCCGCCGGTGACGGCGAATTCTTCGGCTTCGTCAACTATTCGGACCGCCGCGAGAATGACTATCAGGATCTGAGCGCCGAGATGATCGGCCGCCTCGGTTACGACTGGGATAATTTCGCCAAGGACTGGGACCTCGCGGTCCGCGTCGCGCAAATCTATCAGAACCAGGTCGCGCGCACGGCCTATAACATCGGCGTTGCGAACGGCAGCCTGCCGCTCGGCACCCCCTTCGTCGCGCCTTTTGCGGGCGTGGGCGAAGCTTTCCCCGCACCGATCGCGACGGTCGACGACGCCTATTACGACGCGTCGGGCCTGCGCAAGGACTGGCTGGCGGGCGCCGGGGTCGACGTGCCGTTCAACGATTACTGGCACTTCAAGGCGACCGGTTACTATCATGGCAACAAGGGCCGCGGCCTGTGGTTCACCCCCTATGTGACGACGCCCGGCGGCGCGCCGATGACGATCCGCACCACCGAATATGAAATCGAACGCTATGGCATCGTCGCGTCGAGCATCTTCACGCTGGGCGCCAACACGCTCGAGCTGGGCATGTGGTACGAGGACAATGACTTCAACCAGGCGCGGCGCTTCTATGGCCTTGCCAACACGACCGGTGCGCCGAGCCGTGGCAGCCTGAAATTCCCCAAGGACCCGCTCGCGACGCAGTGGGAGTTCGATTTCAACACCCAGACGCTGCAATATCATGTGCAGGATACGCTCGACCTTGGCGCGCTGCAGATCAATGCCGGGTGGAAGGGGCTGCGCGTCACCAACCTCGCGACGCCGATCGTGCGCAGCACGCTGGCGGCGGGCCGTACCGAGGCGAAGGACTGGTTCCTGCCGCAAGCGGGTCTGCTCTATCGCCTGAAC
Source organism: uncultured Sphingopyxis sp. (assembly GCA_963545025.1). Lineage (GTDB taxonomy): Bacteria > Pseudomonadota > Alphaproteobacteria > Sphingomonadales > Sphingomonadaceae > Sphingopyxis. The sequence goes on from CAUUIU010000131.1 coordinate 7,171, forward strand.
GACGATAACGAGGTCTTCGCCAGCTACACCGAAAATCTGCGTGCGTTCGAAAGCTCGGCGACCGGCGGCCCCTTCGCGACGACGCAGCTGGGTTTCGACGGACTCAACCTGAAGCCCGAAACTTCGACCACCTATGAGCTTGGCTTCCGCACCAAATCCTCGCGTTTCCAGGGCGTGATCGCGGGCTATTATGTTGACTTCAAGGACCGTATCATCGCCTTTGCCAACGGTTCGGGCATTGTCGGCAACCCGGCGATCCTCAGCAATGTCGGCGACGTGCGCTCATGGGGTGTCGAGGCGGCGGGCACCTTCCGCGTTACCCCCGACCTCTCGCTCTTTGCGTCCTATGCCTATAACGACTCCGAATATCAGGACGATGTTCTGAACGCGGCGGGCGCGGTCGTCGTCGCGACGGCGGGCAAGACGGTGGTCAATTCGCCCAAGCATCTCGCCAAGGGCGAAATCACCTGGGACAATGGCAATCTCTTCGCCCGCGTCGGCGCCAACTATACGTCGAAGCGCTATTATTCGTTCGAGAATGACGCCGAGGTCGGCGGCTTCGTGATCGTCGATGCCAGCATCGGCTATCGCTTCACCGATGGCATGCTCAACGGCGTGTCGATCCAGGCGAACGCGACCAACCTGTTCGACAAGGCTTATGTCTCGACGATCGGCACCAACGGCTTCGCCAACCGGGGCGACAACCAGACGCTGCTCGCGGGGGCGCCGCAGCAGTTCTTCGTGACGCTGAAGGCCGGGTTCTAAGCTTGAGGTCGCGGCACCGGTCCCTCGGTGCCGCTTCGTCAACGATTGACGATGATGGCGCGGTCCAGCTAGGGCCGCGCCATCATTTTTTGGGAAATATAGTCATGACCGATACGCCCCCCGACCAT
>CAUUIU010000132.1:0-8056 GCA_963545025.1 uncultured Sphingopyxis sp.
GTGTCTCGTGGGCTCGGAGATGTGTATAAGAGACAGGTGTGAAGCGGCGCTCCTCGTCGTTCAACACCGGCCGTATCGAAGACATTTATCAGGACCCGCATATCGAAAATGCGCGGATGCATCTTCACTATGGCGACATGACCGACAGCACCAACCTGATCCGGATCGTGCAGGAAACGCGGCCGGACGAAATCTACAACCTCGCGGCGCAAAGCCATGTGCAGGTCAGTTTCGAAACCCCCGAATATACCGCCAACGCCGACGCGATCGGTACGCTCCGCCTGCTCGAGGCGATGCGCATCCTCGGCATGGAAAAAACCTGCCGCTTCTACCAGGCATCAACCTCGGAACTCTATGGCCTGGTCCAGGAAGTCCCGCAGCGCGAGACCACACCCTTCTATCCGCGCTCGCCCTATGCCGCGGCAAAGCTCTACGCTTATTGGATCGTGGTGAACTACCGCGAAGCCTACGGCATGCACGCCTCGAACGGCATCCTGTTCAACCATGAAAGCCCGCTACGCGGCGAAACCTTCGTCACGCGCAAGATCACGCGCGCCGCAGCCGCAATCAAGCTGGAGCGTCAGGACAAGCTCTATCTCGGCAATCTCAACGCCAAGCGCGACTGGGGCCACGCCCGCGAATATGCACGCGGCATGTGGATGATGCTGCAGCAGGATACCCCCGACGACTATGTGCTCGCGACCGGCGAGACGACCGAGGTGCGCACTTTCGTCGAATGGGCGTTCGAAGATGTCGGCATCAAGCTTGAATGGCGCGGCGAAGGCGTCGAGGAAAAGGGTTATTGCCGCGAAACCGGGCGCTGTCTGGTCGAAGTCGATCCGCGCTATTTCCGGCCGACCGAAGTCGAGCTGTTGATCGGCGATCCAGCGAAGGCGCAGAACCAGCTCGGCTGGCACCATGAAACGCCGGTTCGCGAACTGGTGCGCGAGATGATCGAGGCCGACCTGCTGACCATGGCCGACGCCCCGATCAGCAAGGGCGCCTGATGAGCTACAGCCTTGCCGGCAAGCGAGTCTGGGTCGCCGGGCACCGCGGCATGGTGGGTGGCGCACTCGTGCGGCGGCTCGCGCGCGAAGATTGCGAGATACTGACCGCCGACCGGTCCGAACTCGACCTCATGGATCAGGCAGCCGTCCGCAGCTGGGCCGCAGAGCGCAAGCCCCATGCAGTGTTCGTGGCGGCGGCAAAAGTCGGCGGCATCCTCGCCAACGCGACCCATCCGGTCGATTTCCTCTACAACAACCTCGTCATCGAAACCAATGTGATCGAGGCGGCCTTTCGCGCCGGCGTCGAGAAACTCGAGTTTCTCGGATCATCCTGCATCTATCCCAAGTTCGCTGACCAGCCGATCCGCGAGGACGCGTTGCTGACCGGCCCGCTCGAGCCGACCAACGAATGGTATGCGATCGCCAAGATCGCGGGCATCAAGCTATGTCAGGCCTATCGCCAGCAATATGGCGCCGACTATATTTCGGCGATGCCGACCAATCTTTACGGCCCCGGTGACAATTTCGACGCAACGTCGAGCCACGTCCTGCCCGCACTGTTGCGCAAGGTCGACGAGGCGAAGGCGGCGGGCGCGTCCGATATCACCATCTGGGGCACGGGCACCCCGCGCCGCGAATTCCTCCATGTCGACGATTGCGCCGACGCGTGCGTATTCCTGATGAAGAATTATTCCGATGCCGGCCACGTCAACGTCGGATCGGGGAGTGACGTCACGATCCGCGAACTGGCCGAAACGATTTGCGACGTGGTCGGTTTCGAGGGCGATGTCCTGCGCGATCTGGACAAGCCCGACGGTACGCCGCGCAAGCTGATGGACAATAGCAAGCTGCGCGGTCTTGGCTGGGCGCCGCGGATCGATCTACGCGACGGGATCACCTCGACCTACGCCTGGTATCGCGCCAACCGCGCCTGACGGGCAGCAATCAGTTCTGAAGCATCTCTGCGGTATCGAGGAACCAGCGGTCGCCGCTTTCGAGGCCGATCGCGGTAAGCACCCCCGATTTATAGGCGCCGGTGTCTACCCCGATCCGGTTAGGACGAATCGCCGGGAAATCGGTGATCGTGTGCCCGTGGATGACCATATATTCGTCGCCCGAGGGCGCGGCGAGAAACTCGTCGCGGATCCAGCGCAAGTCGTTGGTCGACTGCTTTTCTAGCGGCACGCCGGGACGAATGCCCGCGTGGACGAATACATAATCCCCGATTTCGATAATATCCTCGCCCCGGCCCATGAAATCGACATGCTCTGCCGGGACCATCGATGGCAGGCGCGCGGCCACCTCGTCGAAGCTCGCCTCGGGCAGGCTGGCGGGATCATCCCAATAGCTTTGCACGGTAGCGTCGCCGCCGATGCGCATGAAATAGCGCAGTTTGCGGACGTCGCCGGTCAGCGCGGCGAGGAAGCACTCCTCATGATTGCCGATCAGCAGGCGCGTGTCGGGAAACTCGCCGCGCAGGCGGATCGCGCGATCGACAACCTTGGCCGAATCGGGACCGCGATCGACAAGATCGCCGAGCAGGATCAGCGAGACCTCCGCCGGTCCGCGCTTGGCATTGTCCGCGCGAATCTGATCGAGGATCGCCGCGAACAGATCGTCACGCCCGTGAATATCACCGATCGCATAGACGCGCCGCCCCGCAGGAACAGCGAAGCTGCCCGCCACGGGCAGGGCCGGCTTGATTTTACGTTTCCAGAACATTGACCGGGAGCCGTCTTTCCTCAAACTCTCGCATGACAAGCCCCGAGACACTGTCGGAAGCATGGCGTGCGCCCCCTAGCCCCCTTGGGCCAAGGTAGCAACATCCCTGATTATCGACGGCGGCGGGAGTCGCCCCGGTTACCGTCCTTTCGCAACCGCCCGGCGCATCATGCTTAATTGTGTCGCAAGCTTTTTGGCCTAGGAGGAACCGAGCTTCGCGAGGAAAGACCGAATGAAAGTGATGACGGTTTTCGGGACGCGTCCCGAAGCGATCAAGATGTTTCCCGTCGTCCATGCGCTGCGCGAACAGGCGGGGCTGGACGTCCGGCTGTGCGTCACCGCGCAGCATCGCGAGATGCTCGACCAGGTACTCGAAATCGCCCGCCTTATTCCTGACATCGACCTCGACGTGATGACGCCGAACCAGACGCTGGACGCGTTGCTCGCGCGGCTCGTCACCGGGCTCGGCGAGATATTCGACCACGACAAGCCCGATCGGATTCTCGTCCATGGCGACACGCTAACGACGATGGCGGCGACGCTGTCGGCCTATTTTCGCCAGATTCCCGTGGGCCATGTCGAGGCGGGGCTGCGCAGCGGCAATATCTATCACCCCTGGCCCGAGGAGGTGAATCGCAAGGTCACCGGCGCCGTCGCCGACCTGCATTTCGCGCCGACCGAGACCGCTGCCGCCGCACTACGTGCCGAAAACGTCCCCCCAAATCAAATCCATGTTACCGGCAACACGGTCATCGATGCGCTGCTCGCGACCAACGCCCGGATTGGCGAGGAGCCCTCGCTTGCCGCGGGCCTCGATCCGCTGGCGGAGCGGTTTCAGGGCAAGCGCATCGTCGTCGTCACCTCGCACCGCCGCGAGAATTTCGGCAAGGGCATGAAGGCGATCGCCGACGCCATCGCTGCGATTGCCGCACGCGACGACGTCGCCGTAATCTTCCCGGTCCACCCCAATCCGCAGGTGCGCAGCGCGATGGAGCCGATCTTGGGCGACCTCGCCAATGTCGCGCTCATCGATCCGCTCGACTATCCGCACTTCGTTCGCCTGCTCGGGATGAGCGAACTGGTCTTGACCGACAGCGGCGGCGTGCAGGAAGAAGCGCCCTCGCTCGGCAAGCCGGTGCTGGTGATGCGCGAGACGACCGAGCGTCCCGAAGGGATCGAGGCCGGCACCGCGCGGCTCGTGGGCACCGACAAGGAGCGGATCGTTTCTGAAATTTTCAGCCTTTTGAACGATAAAAACGCCTATATGGCGATGGCGCGTGCCCATAACCCCTTTGGCGATGGCACCGCCGCCCGGAAAATTGCGGAGATTGTTGCGCGTGCCCATCGATAGCGAACAGACGGTCACCGTCCTCGGCCTCGGCTATATCGGCCTGCCGACCGCCGCGCTGATCGCGCGATCGGGCTGCAAGGTCACGGGCATCGACGTCAGCCAGCATGTCGTCGACACGGTCAACAACGGCAAGGTGCATATCGAGGAAGTCGACCTCGACGGGCTCGTCCAAGGCGTCGTCGCGCGCGGCGCGCTCACCGCATCGACCGAAGTCGCACCTGCCGACACCTTCGTCATCGCGGTTCCGACCCCGCACGACGAGGAGCATCGCCCCGACATCGGCTATGTCCTTTCCGCCGCGCGCGCGATCGCGCCGAAACTTCAGGCCAGCAATCTGATCATCCTGGAATCGACCTCGCCCGTTGGCACGACGGAAAGCGTCGCCGGGCTGATTGCGGAGCTCCGCCCCGACCTGAAAGTCCCCGGAGCGTGTAACGGCGCCGCCGACATCTTCATCGCCTATTGTCCCGAGCGGGTGCTTCCGGGCCGCATTCTGGTCGAGCTGGTCGACAATGATCGCTGTATCGGCGGCATCACCCCGCGCTGCGCCCGCCGCGCGATGACCTTCTATCGCCAGTTCGTCCGCGGTGCCTGTGTCACCACGTCGGCGCGCGCAGCCGAAATGGTGAAGCTGGTCGAGAACAGCTACCGCGACGTCAACATCGCCTTCGCCAACGAGCTGTCGATGATGGCGGAGGAAATGGGCGTCGACGTCTGGGAGGTTATTCGCCTCGCAAACCGCCACCCGCGCGTCAACATCCTCCAGCCCGGCCCCGGCGTCGGTGGCCATTGCATCGCGGTCGACCCCTGGTTCCTCGTCCATGGCGCGCCGAACCACAGTCGCCTGATCCGGACCGCGCGCGAGGTCAATCTGGCCAAGACAGCACATGTCATCGGCGCCGCCGAAATGCTTGTGTCACAGCATCCGGAGGCGCGCGTCGCCTGCCTCGGCCTCGCCTTCAAGCCCAATATCGACGACTTCCGCGAAAGCCCCGCGGTCGAAGTCGCCGCCGCGCTCGCGCGCCGCTTCGGCAAGCAGATCCAGATCGTCGAACCCTATGCGCGCGGCCTGCCGATGGAATTCGCGGGCACCGGCGCCGAACTGATCGACCTCGACAGCGCGCTGGCTAGTTGCGACCTGCTGATCGTCCTCGTCGACCACGAACTGTTCAAGTCGATCCCGCTCGAGGAACGCGGCGACAAGATCGTCTATGATACGCGCGGGCTATGGCTCGATCAGCCCGGCCCACCCAACGGCAGTCGCCTTCACCGCGTGGCTTGACGCTCTGACGCCCTCGCCACATGGTCGGCCCATGCTGACACGCCTCGCAACCATCGTCGTCGAAAAGCCGTGGGGCCGCGTTGATATTCCCCGAGATTTCGGCGATTTCGGCGGGCGCCGCATCGGCGAAATCTGGTTTTCGCCCCCCACTGGCGACGCCGCCCCGATCCTCGTCAAATTCCTCTTCACGTCCGAGCGCCTGTCGATCCAGGTCCATCCCGGCGACGAGGAGGCCCGCGCAGCGGGCTATCCGCGCGGCAAGGAAGAATGCTGGCTGATCCTCGATGCCGATCCGGATGCCGAACTCGGCGTCGGACTGACCGGGCCGACGACGCACGATGCGCTGCGAACGGCGGCGCTGGACGGCTCGATCGTCGGCATGATTGACTGGCGTCCGTCGAAGACCGACGATTTCGTGTACAACCCGGCGGGCACAATCCACGCGATCGGCCCCGGCCTGACGGTCGTTGAGGTCCAACAGAATGTCGACTGCACCTATCGTCTCTACGACTATGGCCGCCCCCGCGAATTGCACCTCGACGAAGGGCTGAAAGTATCGACTCTCGCCCCCGCGCACGACCCGCGCGACACCGTGGTAGATCCGCACACCAACCGCATGCTGGTGAGAGGCCCGCATTTCTATCTGGCACAGCTTGCGGCGCCCATCGATCCGGCGCTGCTCGAGCTGGCGACCGGCGAACTGACCTTCGTTCCGTTGTCGGCAGGGTGCCGCGTGGCAGGCGAACCGGTCGCGCTCGGCGAGGCTGTGCTTCTCACCGATCCGTCGAGCATAGTGATCGAAGAAGGCGGCCGCGCCCTGCTGACCTGGCCCGCCTGACCCGCCCCTTGCGGCCCCGCCCGCCATCTCCCATATCCCGGCACATGAGTAATCCCCACGCGCAAAGTGCCGCGCCCTGGCACGGAACCACCATCCTTTCCGCACGCAGCGCTGACAAGGTCGTCATCATCGGCGACGGTCAGGTCTCAATGGGCCAGACGGTGATGAAGCCCAACGCGCGCAAGGTGCGCCGCCTCCACGACGGCAGCGTGATCGGCGGCTTCGCCGGCGCGACCGCCGATGCGTTCACCCTCTTCGAACGCCTCGAAGCGAAGCTCGAACGCCATAACGGCCAGCTTCTCCGCGCTGCGGTCGAACTCGCCAAGGACTGGCGCACCGACAAATATCTCCGCAACCTCGAGGCGATGATGATCGTCGCCGACAAGGAGGTCACGCTTGTGATCACCGGCAATGGCGACGTTCTCGAGCCCTTGGGAGGAATCGCCGCGATCGGCTCGGGCGGCAATTTTGCCCTCTCGGCTGCACGTGCACTCGTCGATTATGAAAAGGATCCGGCGGTCCTCGTTGGCAAGGCGATGGAGGTCGCGGCCGACATCTGCGTCTATACCAACGACCAGTTCACCCAAGAAATCATCGAAATTCAGGCATAATAACATGAACAAGGATCTGACTCCCAAGGCGATCGTCGCTGCCCTCGACACGCATATCATCGGCCAGGACGCCGCCAAGCGCGCGGTCGCGGTGGCGCTGCGCAACCGTTGGCGCCGCCAGCAATTGTCGGCCGACCTCCGCGACGAGGTGAGCCCCAAGAATATCCTGATGATCGGCCCCACCGGCTGCGGCAAGACCGAGATTTCGCGGCGTCTGGCGAAACTCGCCGACGCCCCCTTCATAAAGGTCGAGGCGACCAAATTCACCGAGGTCGGCTATGTCGGCCGCGACGTCGAGCAGATCGCCCGCGACCTCGTCGAAGAAGCCGTGCGCCTCGAAAAGGACCGCCGCCGCGAAGCCGTGCGCGCCGCAGCCGAAGAGGCCGCCATGGAACGCTTGCTCGACGCACTCACCGGCAAAGGCGCCAGCGAGGCGACGCGCCAGAGCTTCCGTCAGCGCATCCGCGAAGGCCATCTCGACGACAGCGAGGTCGAGATCGAGATTGCCGACGCCCCGAACATGCCGTTCGAACTCCCCGGACAGCCCGGCCAGATGAGCATGATCAACCTGTCCGACATGCTCGGCAAGGCAATGGGCGGCGCGCCCAAGAAGCGCCGCAAGCTCAAGGTTATCGAAGCCGCGACGCGGCTGATCGAGGAAGAGCAGGACAAGCGCCTCGACCAGGACGATGTCGCGCGCATCGCGCTCGCCGATGCCGAGGCCAATGGCATCGTCTTCCTCGACGAGATCGACAAGATCGCCGTCAGCGATGTGCGCGGCGGCTCGGTGAGCCGCGAGGGCGTCCAGCGCGACCTGTTGCCGCTGATCGAAGGCACCACCGTCGCGACCAAATATGGTCCGATGAAGACGGACCATATCCTGTTCATCGCCTCGGGCGCCTTCCACGTCGCGAAGCCGAGCGACCTGCTTCCCGAATTGCAGGGTCGCCTGCCGATCCGCGTCGAACTCAGCGCGCTCAGCGAGGAGGATTTCATCCGTATCCTGAGCGAGACCAAGGCCGGCCTGCCCGAACAATATGTCGCGCTGCTCGGCACCGAGGGGGTGACGCTGAACTTTTCGAGCGACGCCATCGCCCGCGTCGCGAAGCTCGCGGCCGAGGTGAACGAGAAGGTCGAGAATATCGGCGCACGCCGTTTGCAGACAATCATGGAGCGGCTGGTCGAAGAGATCAGCTTCACCTGTCTCTTATACACATCTGACGCTGCCGACGAAGCTAGAAGTGT
>CAUUIU010000133.1:0-7979 GCA_963545025.1 uncultured Sphingopyxis sp.
CAGCGTCAGATGTGTATAAGAGACAGGATGCAGAACACTGCGATTTCAACCGGTTGATCATGACGTCATGACGGCGTGGCTGCACGAGTTGCGTCCGATGCTCGACATGGCCGAAGTGCGCGCGATCGTCGCCGCGTCGGGAGGGGTACCGGGCAAGGCGTTGGCGCTGATCGACAGCGACGTCGCGGCAATCGAAAAGAAATTGCTGGCGATCGCTGCCACCGGTGACCCAGGCAACCGGCTGCGGGAGGCTCTGGCGCGCGAGGTCGGCGGCACGAGCAATCGCGAGCGGCTCGAACTTGTCATCGATATCGTGCCGGGATTGCTGGCAAGGCTAGCGCGCGAACGTCCGGTGGCCGAGATCGCACCGGTGCTCGCGCAATGGGACCGCGTACAACGCACCGCACGCGACGCGGTGCGTGGATCCTATGACGGCGCGATGGTAGGCTTCGAAATCGGAAACTGTCTGGCCGAGCTGCGGACGAGATAAGCGTCGCCCGGATACTTCCCCTTGCGCGCCGCAACCGCTAAGGCGCGCGCATGTCCGAACCTTTCTACATCACCACCGCCATCAGCTATCCCAATGGCCGTCCGCATATCGGCCATGCCTATGAGGCGATTGCCACCGATGTGATGGCGCGGTTCCAGCGCGCACGCGGCCGCGATGTGCGGCTGATTACCGGCACCGACGAACATGGGCTGAAGATGTTTCAGACTGCGCGCGACCAGGGGCGCGCTACGATCGATCTCGCTGACGAAATGTCGGGTTATTTCCGTGAGATGTATGCCAAGCTGAACATCAGCTATGACAATTTCATGCGCACGTCGGATGCTGCACATCACGCGGCGTCGCAGGCGATCTGGAAGGCGATGGAGGCCAATGGCGACCTCTATCTCGATCGCTACGAAGGCTGGTATTCGGTCCGCGACGAGGCTTTTTACGACGAAAGCGAACTGGTCGACGGGGAGGGGGGCACCCGCCTTTCGCCGCAGGGCACGCCGGTCGAATGGACCGTCGAGGAAAGCTGGTTCTTCCGTCTGTCGGCCTACCAGGACCGGCTGCTCGCACTCTACAACGACAATCCCGACTTCATCCGCCCTGAAAGCCGTCGCAACGAGGTGCTGCGCTTTGTCGAAGGCGGCCTCAAGGATCTGAGCGTCTCGCGCACCAGCTTCGACTGGGGTGTACCGGTTCCGGGGTCACCGGGGCATGTGATGTATGTGTGGGTCGATGCGCTGACCACCTATCTCTCGGGCCTCGGATATCCCGATCCGGATAGCGATTTCGGAAAATTCTGGCCCGCGAATATCCATATGATTGGCAAGGATATCGTGCGTTTTCATACGGTTTACTGGCCGGCTTTCCTGATGAGCGCCAATCTGCCGTTGCCGAAGCAGGTCTTCGGTCACGGTTTCCTGCTCAACCGGGGCGAGAAGATGTCGAAGTCGCTCGGCAATGTCGTCGACCCGATGGCGCTGGTCGACCAGTTCGGCGTCGATGCGCTCCGCTATTATCTGCTGCGCGAAGTCAGCTTCGGGCAGGACGGCACCTATTCGGCCGAGGCGATCGTGCGCACCGCGAACGCCGACCTCGCAAACAGTTTCGGCAATCTGGCCCAGCGTAGCTTGTCGATGATTTTCAAGAATTTGGATGGCAGGCTTTCGGTCGACTATGCGCCTGCGCAGGATGATATCGACCTGCTCGCCGATCTCACCGACATGGCGGCCATCCGCCTGCCGCGCGAATTCGAGCAGCTCGCTTTCTCGATCGGCATCGAGGACTGGATTCGTGCGGTGTTCGCCTGCAACCAATATGTCGACACGCAGGCCCCCTGGGCGCTGCGCAAGACCGATCCGGAGCGCATGCGCGCCGTCCTGATGACGCTGTTCCAGGCGGTTCGTACGCTGGCGATCGCAATCCGCCCCGTTGTTCCGTCGGCCGCCGACGCGCTGCTCGACCAGATGGGCATTGCCGACGATGTGCGCGATTTTGCGGCGCTCGCAGACAAGGACTGGTTCGCCAAACTGGCGGCTAGCGATTTCACCGTCGGCCAGCCCGTCCCGATCTTCCCGCGCCTCGAACTGCCTGAAGGGGAAGGGGAGGCCTGATGCTCGTCGATTCGCACTGCCACCTCAACTACAAGGGCCTCGCCGAGCAGCAGTCCGACGTGCTGGAACGCGCCCGCGCGCGCGGCGTCACCGCGATGCTCAACATTGCAACGCGCGAAAGCGAATGGGACGACGTGCTCGCCGCCGCCGAAGCGAACCCCGACGTCTGGGCCAGCGTCGGCATCCACCCCCACGACGCCGACCATCATCCCGACGTCGACACCGCAAAGCTGGTCGAACGCGCCGCCCACCCGCGCGTGATCGGTATCGGCGAGACAGGGCTCGACTATTATTACGACAAGAGCGACCGCGTGCGGCAGCAGGACAGCTTCCGTCGCCACATCCACGCATCACAGCAAACGGGCTTGCCGATCATCGTCCACACGCGCGATGCCGAGGAAGACACGCTGGCGCTGCTGGGCGAAGAAATGGGCAGGGCGACCTTCCCTGGCGTGATCCACTGTTTCACCGCCAGCGACGATTTTGCCAGGAAGGCGCTCGACCTCGGTCTCTACATTTCGATTTCGGGTATCGTGACCTTCAAAAATGCCGCCGAGCTTCAGGCGACCGCGAAGTGGCTTCCGCAGGACCAACTGCTGATCGAGACCGATTCCCCCTTCCTTGCCCCCGTCCCGCACCGCGGCAAGACCGGCGAGCCGGCGTTCGTCGCCGACACGCTGGCGTTCCTCGCGGCGCTGCGCGGTGAAGACGCGGAAGCGCTGGGTGCGGCGACAAGCGCCAATTTCTACGCGCTTTTCAGCAAGGCGGCGCCATGACGTCACGCGGCCAATGAAGGTCCGGATTCTGGGTTGCGGCACGTCGTCGGGCGTCCCGCGGATTGGCAACGACTGGGGCCAATGTGACCCTGACAATCCGCGCAACTTGCGCAGTCGCGCCTCGATCCTCGTCTCGCTCGGCGGTTTCCGGCTGCTGGTCGACACGAGCCCCGACATGCGGCTGCAGCTGCTCGATGCCGAGGTCGGCGAGGTCGATGCGGTCATCTGGACCCACGAGCATGCCGACCATTGCCACGGGCTCGACGATCTGCGCCAGATCATGCACCTGCGCCGCTCGGCCGTGCCAGCCTATGCGCGTGACCATGTCCTCGACACGCTGAAATGGCGTTTCACCTATGCCTTTGCCGGTAATGCCGGCTATCCGGCCTCGGTCGACCCGATCGAGTTGATGGATCATCAGTCGATCGGCCCGATCGAGGTATCGGCGATCGAAATGCCGCACGGGCCAATCAAAGCGTCGGGGCTCATCTTCAGTGATGGCGCGCATAAGATCGCCTATGCCACTGATTTTTCTAAATTCACCGATGAGATGGTAGACTTCTTCCAAGGTGTGGATCTGTTCGTCATCGACGCGCTGCGCCGCTATCCGCACCCGACGCATCCGCATCTGGCCATGACGCTGCAGGCCCTCGAAAAGGTTGGCAGTCCGCGTGCGATCATCACGCATATGGACAATACGATGGACTATGACGATTTGGCGGGTGAATTGCCCGACGGCGTCGAGCCGGGCTATGACGGGCTGGAGGTGCAGCTATGAGCGATACGGCAATCCATCTGATCACATTCGTCGGCGCGATGACGCTGGTGGTGAGCTCACTGCTCGCGCGGCGTTTGCCGGCGGCAGACTGGGTCAAGATGGGGCTCGCCTGGGTGGCTATCTTTGGATTGGTGTTTCTGGTCATCCGGACATGGCAGGCGGTGACATGACCTGGGGAGCATTGCTCCTCTCCGTTAGCATGCTACATTTAACATAATATATATTATCGGATAATCAAATGACCGAAGCGGCAACGCAACCCCCTATCGATCGCCTGCTCGCCATCATGCGCCAACTGCGCAACCCCGACGGCGGATGCGAATGGGATTTGGCGCAGAGCTTCTCGACGATCGCACCCTATACGATCGAGGAAGCCTATGAGGTTTCGGATGCCATTGCCGGCGGCGATCCAGCGGCGATTTGCGACGAGCTTGGCGACCTGCTGCTCCAAGTCGTTTTTCACAGCCAGATCGCGACCGACGAAGGCCTGTTCGGTTTTGACGACGTCGCCAATGCGATCAGCGACAAGATGGAGCGCCGGCACCCGCATATCTTCGGCAACGGCAAGACTGACGACGTGCGCCAGCAATGGGAACAGATCAAGGCGGCCGAGCGATCGTCCGGCGACGGCGCAGCGGGCGCGCTCGCGGGCGTCGCTTCGTCCTTGCCCGCATTACTGCGCGCGCAAAAACTGCAGGGCCGCGCCGCGCGCGTCGGTTTCGACTGGCCGGACACCGAAGGGCCGCTCGCGAAGATTGACGAAGAACTGGCCGAGGTCGCGCAAGCGACGAGCGACGACGAGCAGCATGAAGAAGTCGGCGACCTGCTGTTTGCGGTCGTCAATTATGCCCGCAAGCTGGGCGTCGATGCCGAAGCCGCACTGCGCGACGCCAACATAAAATTCGCCCGCCGGTTTGCTGCGATGGAAGAGCGTGCTGGCGGCAGCCTTTCAGGGCTTTCGCTTGACACGCAGGAAAGCCATTGGCTGGCGGTTAAGGTGTCGGAACGTCGGTAGCGGGCCAGAGCCGTTCGAACCGCGCGCTGTCGGCGGGATCGAGCCGGACAGTGAGCACATGCCCCTCGGCTTCGGGCTCGTCCGCCAGCACTTCGCCCCGCGCGTGAAGCCACGCCGCCGCTTCGCCCTGGCTATAGGCCAGATAGATGCGCTGCACCTTATGCAACGCGGTCAATTGCGACGCCATCAGGATGCGCGCACCCTCGACACCATCACCCGTTGCTGCCGAGATCACCGCGACGTCGGGGCGCCGCGCTGCCATTTCCTCGATCGCTGCGCATCGCTCATCATCGGCGGTGTCGATCTTGTTCCAGATTTCGATCTGCTGGATCGCCGGGGCCGCATCGCCCTCCCCGTCTTCCTGCGGACCGTTGACACCGAGCGAGTTCAGGATGGCACGCACGTCGTCATATTGCGCTTCGCTATCGGGGTGGACGATGTCGCGGACGTGGACGATGAGGTCCGCGGTGGTGACTTCCTCGAGCGTGGCGCGAAACGCTGCGACGAGCTCGGTCGGCAAGTCGGACACGAAACCCACCGTGTCCGACAGGATCGCCTTGTCGATCCCGGGCAGCCGAATCTCACGCATAGTCGGGTCAAGAGTGGCGAAGAGCATATCTTCCGCCATGACGTCACTTCCGGTCAAGCGGTTGAAAAAAGTCGATTTCCCGGCATTGGTATAGCCCACGAGCGCGATGACGGGCCAAGGGGCGCGCTGGCGTTTGGCGCGCTGTAACTGGCGGGTGCGCCGCGCGTCTTCGAGGCTGCGCCGGATACGCGCCATGCGGTTGCGGATCATCCGCCGGTCGGCCTCGATCTGAGTTTCGCCCGGGCCACCAAGAAAACCGAAGCCGCCGCGCTGGCGTTCGAGGTGGGTCCAGCTGCGGACGAGGCGCCCCGCCTGATAATCGAGATGCGCAAGTTCGACCTGCAGTCGCCCTTCGGCTGTCGCGGCGCGCTCACCGAAAATTTCGAGGATCAGACCGGTGCGGTCGATCACCTTGGCTCCGAACGCGGTTTCGAGGTTGCGTTGCTGGATCGCCGACAGCGCAGCATCGACGATAACGAGTTGTACGCCCCTATTTTCGATATCGGGCTTGATCACGTCGATCTGGCCGACACCGAGCAAGGTCGCAGCCCGTGTCTGGCGTAGGCGCAGCGTGCGCACTGCGACTACGTCGAGCCCGATCGCGAGTGCAAGCCCCCTCGCCTCCGCAGCGCGCGCGTCGAGGTCGCGCGACAAGCGCTGGCTATGCCATTCGGGCACGACTAGCAGCGCGGCGGCGCCGCGCGCGACTTCCTCTTCGCTGTCCGTCATAAGGTCAATCAGGCGTCGTCCGCACCATCGTCATCTTCGCCGGTCAGGTTGATAGGACCGTTCGGCTGTACCGTCGAAATCGCGTGCTTATAGACCAGCTGCACCTGCCGCTCGCGCTCGAGCAGCATGCAGAACAGATCGAACGCAACGATATCGCCCTGAAGCATAACGCCGTTGACGAGGAACATCGTCACCGATTCATCGGAACGGCGCACTGCGTTGAGAAAGACATCCTGCAGCGCCTTGCCCTTGGCGTTCGGCACTTCGCGCACATTGTCGCCGAGTGCCGACAGATCGAAATCATGCGACGGCATCACCGTCGAGATCGCATGTTTATAGACAAGCTGCGACTGGCCGTCGCGGCGGAGCAACAGTGAGAAATTGTCGAACCACGTGATAATACCCTGAAGTTTGACCCCTTTCACCAGGAACATGGTGACCGGGGTCTTGCTGCGGCGCAGGGCGTTGAGAAAAAGATCCTGGAGATTCTGATTCTTATCGGACACATTGGCCTCCTGTTCTTGGCGGCATTGCCGCATGCGTGCCGGTTAATCCGGCGCTTTTGACCTTCTTCGCGATTTCAATATGCGGCAAAGCACGCCGCAGGTCTAGGGCAAAGCGCCGGGGCCCTGCGCTAGCCCTCGCTGTCCGAACTCTCGGTGAGGCCAAGGAGTTTCAGTTTTCGGTGTAGTGCGGAACGTTCCATTCCGATGAAGCTCGCGGTGCGCGAGATATTGCCGGAAAAGCGGTTGATCTGGATGCGCAGATATTCGCGCTCGAAATTCTCGCGCGCCTCCTTGAGCGGTATGGCAGTGATTGATTCGGAATTGGGCAGGATATCGGCACCGCCGCGCACCAGTTCGGCGGGCAGCATGTCGGCGTCGATGCGCGCCAGCCGGTCGCTTGGCGCGAGGATCATGACGCGTTCGATGACATTGCGAAGTTCACGGACGTTGCCGGGCCATTCGTGCGCCTGGAGCGCTGCCATCGCCTCCGAGCTGATCTCGGGCGGCGGGACGCGGCGGTCGGCAGCGTAACGGCCGACAAAATGGTCGCACAGGCTGGCGATATCGTCGCGCCGCTCGCGCAGCGGCGGGATATGCACCGGCACGACGTTGAGTCGGTAGTACAAATCCTCGCGAAAGCGGCTTTCGGCGATTTCGGTCATCAGGTCGCGCGCGGAGCCCGAGATGATGCGGACGTCGACGCGGATCATCGTCCGTCCGCCGACGCGCGTGAAGCTTTGGTCGGTCAGCACGCGCAGGATCTTGCCCTGCGTCGTGAGCGGCATGTCGGCAACCTCGTCGAGGAACAAGGTGCCCCCATGCGCCTGTTCAAGCAGGCCGACGCGGATCGAGCCGTCCTCGGCCTCCGACCCGAACAGCTCCGTTTCGACCGTTTCGGGATCCATGCGCGCCGAGGAAATGACACGGAACGGCGCATTCTGGCGCCCGCTCCAGCCATGCAGCACGCGCGCCGCGACCTCTTTGCCGACGCCGGGTGCGCCGGTGATCAGCACGCGGCTGCCCGTTCCCGCCACGCGTTTCAGCGTCGCGCGGACATTGTTGATCGCGGCGCTAGTCCCCGTCAGCTCGTCCGACGGGCCCGCCTTTTCACGCAGCTGCGCATATTCGAATTTGAGACGTTCGCTTTCGGTGGCGCGCGCGACGAGGTGGAGCAGCCGCTCGGCCTCAAACGGCTTTTCGATGAAGTCGAAGGCACCGCGGCGGATCGCGGCGACCGCAGTGTCGAGCCCGCCATGGCCCGAAATGACGATGATCGGCAGCGTCGGATCGAATGCCTTGATCGCGTCGACAAGTCCGAGTCCGTCGAGCCGCGAGC
Source organism: uncultured Sphingopyxis sp. (assembly GCA_963545025.1). Taxonomy (GTDB): domain Bacteria; phylum Pseudomonadota; class Alphaproteobacteria; order Sphingomonadales; family Sphingomonadaceae; genus Sphingopyxis. Next base: position 7,839 of record CAUUIU010000133.1, read on the forward strand.
CCTGAAGCCAGACGTCGATCAGCGCGAGCGACGGCCGCCGCTGACGGATTGCCTCGAGCGCGGCGTCGCTGTCCGACGCCGTGCGCGCCTCATAACCTGTCTCTTATACACATCTGACGCTGCCGACGAAGCTAGAAGTGT
>CAUUIU010000134.1:0-7959 GCA_963545025.1 uncultured Sphingopyxis sp.
CGAGATCGCTCAGTGTCTCGTGGGCTCGGAGATGTGTATAAGAGACAGTATTTCGCCCTTTGCGAACGCGATGAAGCTGATAAATCCCTGTCGTGACAATCGTCACCAAAACCGGGGGGAGAGAAAATGGGCAAGAGCTTCAGGCTATGGACGGCCGCGCTATCGATGGCGGCCGCGTCGCAGGCGGCGCCAGTGCAGGCGCAATATATGCCGCATCTCGACCCCAATCTCTATATCCTCGCGACGATGGGTTATGGCGGCGGGGTCAGTCCGTGCATGACCGGCACCCCGATGGCCGATGCCAAGATCGCCGAAGCGCGGGCGCCGTCGCTCGCCACCATGCAGGCCTATTTCGCCGCGGCGCAGGGCGGCAAACCCAAAAGCGCGGCCTTCCACCTCGACAAGAAGACCAAGTGGCGCGACGGCGGCCCGGTGGTGGGTCCGCTCGACATCGACCGCCAATCCGATCCGCTGGCGGCGGCGGGCCATATTCTGGAGGCGGAGCCGCTGCGCTTTTATCGCGGCGGAACCGGCGCGACCGCGCTCGGCCAATGGGCGGTGCTGGGGGCCGACGGCCAGATCGCGGGCGTCTACACCGGATTTTTCGCGCGCGCCAAAAAGCAATGGAAGCTGCGCGAACTCACGCTCTTTGCCGCCGAAGAGATGGTCGAGCCGATCGCCCAATATTGCGTCACCCCCGGCGACGTGATGGAGCACCGCCTGACCTCGACGAAGAACTGGAAGGACAGCGCCGACAAGAGCGTCAAGGAGGCCGAGGGCAAACACGCCGCGGCCGCCACCAAACGGGCCGCGGCGGAACGGGCCGTCGCCGAAAATCCGCGCAGCAGCGGCGCGGCCAAGGCGCTTCGCGACGCGAAGGACGCCGAACGCAAATGGGCCAAGCTGCTCGAAAAGCGCCAGGAGAACCGCAGCGAAGCCGGCAAGAAATCGGCCGAGGCCCAGCGCGACGCCGCCGACCTCGATCGGTTGACCGGCAAGGCGCGCGACGCCCGGGCCTTTCGCGAGGGCGCGGACGCGGATGCGGCGGAAAGCGGCGGCGAATAGGGGGCTGACCGCGATCGCGGGGCGCCGGCCGCATTGCCAACCCTCCGCCCGGGGCCTATCCTCGGCCGATGGCCCACGCCTCGAACATCGTCCATTGCACCGGCCCCGGCGACCCGCACGCGCTCGACGGCATTTCGCGGCGCCACCGCAGCGGCGATCTCGACAAGCCTTGTCCCGAATGCGGCGGCTATGGCCAGTGGAACGTCCAGATCGACCTCGTCAGCCACCGCTCGATCCGCCACGCCTGCGCCAAATGCGACGGCCGCGGCTGGATCGAGACCGGCGCCGATCTGGTCCCCTCGCATACCATCGAACGCAGCGAGGCTGGGCACCCGGCGTGGACGGTGCGGCTCGATCCGTCGGATGATCGCGAATAGGACCGCCCGATGACCGGGAATACCACTCCCACCGGCCCCGACGCCGGCGCGACCTTCTATCACGGCACCCGCGCCGACCTCAAAACCGGCGAGCTGCTTGGCGTCGGTTGGGGCAGCAATTACCAGGCGGCCCCGATGTCGTGGATATATTTCTCCGCCGCGCTCGAATCGGCGATCTGGGGATGCGAACTCGCCGCCGGTGCGGGCCGCGAGCGTATCTATATCGTCGAGCCGACCGGCGACTGGTTCGACGACCCCAACCTCACCGACAAGAAATTCCCGGGAAACCCGACGCGCAGCTATCGTTCGCAATCGCCGCTGCGCATTATCGGCGAGGTCGAAAGCTGGGAACCGCACCCACCCGAGGCGCTGCAAGCGATGAAGGACAATCTCGCGAAGCTGCAGGCCGAGGGCGCGCCGATCATCGACTAACCGGAAAATGACGCTACGCTGGCCGCTCAACCCAAGACCGGAGCCGCCATGCTGACGACCCTGATCACCCTCGCCGCCGCGACCGCAGCGCCCGCCCCCGCCGACCTCGCCGCGATCGAGGCGACCTGCTTCGACTATGTCGACGGCCAGCTCGAGGGCGATCCCGAGCGCGTCAGGCGCGCGCTCCACCCCGACCTCGCCAAACGCCGCGTGCTCGGCGACACGCCCGACGAGCGGCTCGGGCTGCAACGCATGAGCCGCGAGGAGCTCGTCGACCTCACCAAACGCGGCGCGCTCAAGACGCCGCGCGGCGAGTGGAACCGCTCGTGCAAGATCCTCGACGTCGCGGGCAACGCGGCGGCGGTGCGCGTCGAAACACCGTGGTTCGTCGACTATTTCCACATGGGCAAGTTCGGCGAGCGCTGGGTCATCGTCAACGCGCTCTGGCACATGAAGCCGCGCGAAGTCGCGAAGTGAAGGTTGCTCTCGCTCTCGCCGCGGCGCTGCTACTGACCGCGCAAACAGCCGCCCCCGACCCGCGCCGCCCCGCGCCGACGCTCGACAGCGTTGCGCCTGACCTGCCCGACATTCCGCGCCCCGCGGTGCTGATCATCAGCAAGACCAACGGTTATCGCCACGACAGTATCGAAGAGGCGGTGCCCGCGATCGAGGCGCTCGTCGCCGCGCGCGGCTGGAGCAGCTTTGCGACCGAAAACGCCGCAGTCTTCAATCCCCGGCAGCTCGCGAAGTTCGATGTGATCGTCTTTGCGAACGCGAGCGGCGATATCTACACTCCGGCGCAGCGCGCGGCCTTCCAGTCATGGATTGCCAAAGGCGGCGGCTTCGTCGGGCTGCACAGCGCCGGCGACGGCAGCCACCCCGGCTGGTTCGTCAAAATGCGCGGCAACGGCAATTTCACCGGCCACCCGGGCGGCGCCGACCAGTTCCAGGCGGCCGATCTGATCGTCAAGGGCCGCGGCCATCCGGCGACGCAGCATCTGCCGCAGCGCTGGCGCTGGACCGACGAATATTACAGCTGGGACGCCCCGCCCGCCGCCGACGCGCATATCATCGCGAGCCTCGACGAAAGCAGCCTCCGGCTCGCCCCCGAATATCGGATGGGCGAAGGCCATGCGCTGATCTGGTGGCGCTGCGAGGGCCGCGCGCGAATCTTCTACTCGGCGCTCGGCCACAAGGCCGAGGCATGGAGCGACCCCGACCACCTCAAGATGGTGAGCGGCGCGATCGGCTGGGCCGCGCGCAAGGAGGGCAAGGGCTGCGACTAGCCCGCGATCTCCGCCGTCGCCGCGCGCTCGATCGCCCGGCGCCAGCCGGGCTCGGGGGTCAGCAGGAAAATATCGCGCAGCGCCGCCTCAATCCCGTCGGCGGACAGATAGCGCTGGTCGATGCTGCCATCGGCCCGGCGGATCGTCAGCCGGTTATCGCGCAGCCCGTGCCGCGCGTCGGCGGTGGTGCGCGCCGCAACCAGTTGATGCCGGAAATGCGAGTCCGGATGCTGCGCGGTATACCAATTGCCGACTTCATAGTCGATCGCGGGCGCCGCGGCATCTTCCAGGTCATAGAGCGTGCGCCATTCGCCCGCGATCTCGGCCTCGACCCGGTGGCCGCCTTGATGCGCAGTGACGCGATAGCTTTCGTGCCGCGTCGGTTGCGCAGCACCCGGCCGGTCCATCGCCAGCGGCTGCGGCGGCACAGCCGATCCGAAACCGACGTCGGCGAGCCAGGGGCGCCCGTCCAGCCTTACCCGCACCACCATGTGCGTGCGCGCCGTCGCCGGCGCATCGGCGGGCAGCATCCAGCGCACCCGGCCGATCAGCCCCTCGGCGTCGAAACCCAGCGCCTGCAATATGCGAAGGAACAGGCCGTTCTGTTCAAAGCAATAGCCGCCGCGACGCCGGTCGATCAGCTTCGCCGCGACCGCTTCCGCCCCGATATCGACCCCGGCGCCGGTCAGCGCGTCGAGCGCTTCGAACGGGATCGCGGCGATATGCGCGGCCTGCAGCGCGGCGAGCCCGTCGAGCGTCGGCGCAGGCGCGGTATCGAGAGCGATGCGCGTCAGATAGCGCGCAACGAGCCCCGGACCGCCGGGCGCGGCACCGCGTGCATCATCGTCGGAAACGGGCGGCTGGTGGTCGTGCAACATCGGCAATGGCTCCTCGCGAATCATCCGCCGACCTTATGAAAGCTCAACCCCGGTTGAGATCAAGCGAAATGAAGCCCCGCGCCGGACGGCATTGAAAGCGCCCCGTTCCCGGTCACTTAGCCATTGCAGGCGGCACGCGGCTGCGGCAGACCCGGCACACAACATAAGTCGCAGAACAGAAAACCGTCCAGGAGCTCCCCATGCGCAATCTTTGCCTTGCCCTTTGCCTCGCCCCCGCCATCCTCCTCTTCGCCGCCGGCCCCGCTTATGCCGCGACGTGCGAGGAGGCCTTCGTCAAAAAGGGCAACGCCATCACCGGCCTGCGCTTCACCGCCGCGGTGACTGTCGCCGACCTGCCGCCGGCGGTCGCGATCGGCCAGATGCGCGGGCTCGTCGCGGCCAAGGGTTATGACATCATGGCCGACGAGGCCGAATATGGATCGATGCTGATCGAACAGCCGATGACCGGCGGCGCACGCGCCTTTCCGATCCAGATCACCGCGACCCAGACCGGCGGCATCGGCACCGTGGTGATGGAGGCCAAGCTGCGCGCCGGCCAGTCGACCAAGGCCGAGGCCGCGATGGCCGAAATGTGCGGCATTCTGAATCAGATCAAGGGCGGCAAGGCGGGTGCCGCCGCCGCCAAGAAGGGCGCGAGTGCGACCACCGTCGCTGCCGCGCCGGTCAAGATCAGCGCCCTGGGCTTCTCGCAGCAGGTGTCGAAGGACACCGAACGCAACGCCGCTGGCGTGCTCACGCGCTACAAGGGCAAGCAGTTCACCGTCGACGGCACCGTCGATTATGTGACCAAGGACGGCAGCGGCTTCCGCGTCGGCTACAAGGTGCCGCAGCCCTATGAACAGGCGATCCGCCTACCCAACCAGGCACCGTTCAAGACCGACATTGTCTGCTATATGGCGCCCGGACAGGCCGCTTATTCGCTCCAGCTCAAGCCCGACAAGAGCATCAAGCTGACCGGCACCGTCGAGGACTTCGACGAATATCGCCACGTCATCTGGCTGAAGGACTGCCGCCCGGCGCAATAGGGCGCCGTATCCCGCCGTCAGCTACCCCGCGCCGGCTTAGCCTTGTTGGCCTCGACCGCGGCGCGAATCAGCGCCTGGAACGCCGCCGCGTCGACCTCCGCCCCTTCGGCGAAGTCGATCGCGCGGCGGACATTGCCGTCGAGGCTGGAATTGAACAGCCCTGCGGTATCGATGAGCGCCGCGCCCTTGGCAAAGGTCAGCTTGACCTTGTCCTTATAGGTCTCGCCGGTGCAGATCACGCCCGCATATTCCCATGTCGGCACCCCCGACGGGTTCGACGGCTTGCGCCATTTCACCGCTTCCTTGATGTCGGGATCGGCCGCGCGGATCAGCCCGCGGAGCTTCGCGAGAGTCGCGCCACGCCAGTCGCCAAGCCCGGCGATCTTGGCGTCGATCAGGGCGGAAGCATCATCATCGGCCATCGATTGTCCCTTTCACATCTTTTCGCCGGGCAGCGCGCTCGCCTGTTTGACCCAGGCCGCGAATTGCGCCTCGTCGACGGCATCTGCCTCGTGGATATGGAAATAGCGCGTGTTGCCGCTCTTCGACGCAACGGGCGGCACGGGGTCAAGCCGCCTGCCGTCGAAGAAGGCGACCTTGATATATTAATCGAAGCAATGGATGCTCAAAAACCAGTGGCTCGGCGCCGCATCGGGCGCGGCATAGAGCGGCGAGTTCCATTTGACCGCCTTGCGCACTCCCGGCACGCTCTTCTCGATCAGCCTGTCGAGCCGGGCCCACGTCGGCGACTTCCACCCCGGCATCGCGGCGATATAGGCCTGCACCGGCTCATCGCCGTCGCCCTTCGGAATTTGCGGATTGCCGCCCGACAGCAGCACGACTTTTTCGGCCATGCGACCATTAGGGCGGCGAGCCCCGGCGGAGTCAAGTCGCCGGCGGTGAAGGGCCTCTCCGCCGCGCCACCCTCGCCCTTCGTCGGCGCGCTTCTACGCCTTGTCGAACGCGACACGACAGCGTAATATCGACTCGGCACGGGGAAATTGCCACCCATCTTCGGGAGCTTACCCATGCGCATTCCTCCTTTCCCCGCTACGCTTCTCGTCCTCGGCCTATCCGTCGTCCCCGCTGCCGTGCTGGCGCAGGCGCCGGACGAAACGACGATCGTCGTCACCGGACAAAAGGATCTGGAACGACAGATCGACAATTTCATCGGGGCGCTGACGCCCTCGTCCCCGAGCGCGCAGATCGGGCGTTATGAAGACGAGATCTGCCCACGCACCCTCGGCTTCAACGACGCGCAGCGCGCCGCGGTCGAAGAGCGGATCAAGCTTGTCGCGCAAAGCGTCGGGATGCGCGCCGGCGGCGCCGACTGCCGTATCAACATGCTGGTCATCGCGGCGCCCGACAAGGCCGCCTTCCTCAAGGAGGTCGGAACCAAGCACGCCTATCTGTTCGGCGACCGCACGCCGACCGAGATGCGCAAGATCATGGCACAGCCGGGGGCGGCGACCGCCTGGCAGGTCGAAGGGCAGCTCAATGCCGACGGCCGGCCGGTGACGCCCGAATTCGGCATCCCCGTGAACCGCACCGTCCGCAGCCCGTCGCGTATCACGACGGGGGCGCGGCCCTATGTCGCGGGCTCGGTCGTCGTGATGGACAGCAGGACGCTCGTGGGTCTCTCGACGACGCAGGTAGCCGATTATGCGCTGATGCGCGCCTTCGCCAAGATCAACCCGGCAAAGCTCGAAACAACCACCGCGCCGACGATCCTCCGCGTGCTCGACGCTCCCGACAATGCGGAAGTGCCGCTGACGCTTACCCAATGGGATTTTGCCTTCCTCAAGGGGCTTTATTCAGGTTCGAACAATCTCTACGCCTCGTCGCAGCGGTCCGAAATAGGCCGCGTGCTCGAACAGGAAGTGGGCGGCAAGGACGAGGGCGGCGACAAGGCCGCGTCCGACCGGCCGCGGGGATAGGGGACTGGCACCGTCAGTGCCCCGTCGAAAGGGACGCATGACGGACGTGGAACAACTGTATCTAGAAACCGCACGCGAACGGCTGCGCCGCAGTCTGCGGCCGCGCGTCGCGCTGGTCGCGCTGACGGCCTATGCGATGGAGTTTCATGGCGACCTGCACGATCGGATCGCGGTGACCGACCGGGTATCGCATGCCGACGCCGGCGGCGCAGGGCACGAGGCATGGCGCGCGAACAATATCCGCGTCGTCACCGAACTCGACGCCGACCCCGACATCCGCGCGCTCCGGCAGCGCCTGTTCGACGCGGGCTTCGGCTCGGCTTTCGAAAGCGACGATGACGGGGCGGGCCTGTGGATCAGCCTCGCCGTCAGCGGCGCGCGCGAGGCGCTGACGGCGCTTCAGCTGTGCGCCGCCGAGGATGCCGGAATCACCGGACAGGCGGCGCGCACGGAGGCTGGCGAGCGGTTCGTCGCCTATATGCTGCGCAACCATCATCCCGACTGGCGGGCGAACCGCGAGCGCATCCCCGACGTCGGCGACAGCCCCTACACGCCGCGCGAAGAGTGGAACCTGCTCGGAACCTGATGGGCCGATGACGCCCAGCTTCACCATGATCGACGATTTCGTCGCAGACCCGCACGAGCTACGGCGCCAGGTGCTCGCGCTCGGCTATGAAGCGAAGGATGCGGGCGCCAATTATCCCGGCATCGTTTCGCAGCGCGCGCTGCCGATCAAGGGGCTCGACGACTATGTCTCGCGCATCGTCGGCACGCCGGTCGTCGGCGCGCCCGGCACGCTCCACGGCCATTGCCGCCTGACGCTGAAGGGCGACCGCGGCAAAAGCGGCGTGCATATCGACCCCGCATTCTATTCGGGCATCCTCTATCTTAGCCCTGTCTCTTATACACATCTCCGAGCCCACGAGACACTGAGCGAT
>CAUUIU010000135.1:0-7897 GCA_963545025.1 uncultured Sphingopyxis sp.
TGTGTATAAGAGACAGATCTGCGCGGCTGGCTGACCGGCGACGATGCGCGCTGGTCGGCGCCCGACCGCGCGGCGATCGAGGGGCTGACGCCTGCTGCTTTCCGCGCTTTCTGGCAACCGCGCCTCGCGAGCGGGCCGATCGAGGTGCAGCTGTTCGGCGATATGTCGGCGATCGACTATCAGAAGATTCTTGCCGAGACGCTGGGCGCACTGCCACCGCGCAAGACGCTCGAACCCGTGGGCGGCCAGCGCGTGGCCTTTGCGAAGCCCGCAGCGGCCCCTGGCGTGGCCTATCACGCGGGCGAAAAGGGGCAGGCCGCGGCGATGACCGCTTGGCCGACGAGCGGCGGGCTGGCTACACCGCGTGACGAGCGTGGGCTTGAGGTGCTGGCTGCGATTTTTAACGACCGGCTTTTCGACCGCCTGCGCGCCGAACAGGGCGCAAGCTATGGTCCCGTCGTTGACAGCCACTGGCCGACGGCGTTCGAAGGCAGTGGCGGCTATCTGCTTGTCGGCAGCCTGCTCGCGCCGAAGGATGTCGATCGTTTCTATGCGATCGCGCGCGACATCGCCGCCGATCTCGTCGCCAATCCAGTGAGTGCCGACGAGCTCACGCGCAACGCCGGGCCGATCCGCGAGCAGGTGATGCGTGCGTCGACGGGCAATGTATACTGGATGTACCTGCTCGAAGGGGCGACGCGCGATCCGCGCGTCGCGGCCAAGGCGCTGGCGCTCGAAAGCGATATCGCGTCGATCACCGCCGCGGACGTCCAGCGGCTTGCGCGGCAATATCTGGCGCCGGCGCGGCAATGGTCGGTCGCGGTGCTGCCCAAGGGGATGACGCTGGCCGACGCAGCGGCCATGAACGCCGCATCCGCCGGCGGTGGGCGCTAGCTTCGCGGCGCGCGCAGTTTTCGGATGCGAGGCTCGCGCTCGAGCTGCCCCTTGGTCATGATGTCGCGGCGCAGCTTGGCACGGACATCGTGGATCGAGGCGATCACCGGTCCCATTGCGACCCCGAGGTCGATGAGCACCGCTTCGGCGAGTTGCAGCGAGCTTTCGAGCGTTTCGGGGACCGCATCGCTCGCGCCCGCCTGATAGAGCGCGCCCGCATGGTCGGCGTCGCGTGCGCGGCTGATGATCGGGAGGTCAGGATATTTCTGGCGCAGCTGGCGCGTCATGCGTAGCTGCTGCACCGGATCGTCCATCGTCAGCACGATCGCGTTGGCGTTTTCGATCCCCAGCTTGTCGAGCGCACCCGGGCGGGCGACGTCGGCAAAGCGGACGATGAAGCCGTCGCGCCGCGCCGCGGCGACGGTGTCGATATCGGCATCGACCGCGATATAGGGGCGGTCATGTTCGCGCAGCAGTTCGGCCACGGTATGGCCGACGCGGCCGAAACCGACGACGACGGTGCGACCCTCGGGCGTCTCGTCCGCCTGGGCGCCCTCGCTGCGCATCTCGATGCGCCGGGCGATGTCGTGGCCGACGCGTGCGAGCAGCGGTGTGATGGTCAGGCCGATCGCGGTGACGAGTTGCCAGAATTCCGCGGTATCGCGGCTGATGATCTGCGCCTGCAGCGCGGTCGCGAGCACGATCAGCGTCGTTTCCGAGGGACTCGACATCAACAGGCCGACCTCGGCTGCAGTGCCGCGCCGCGCCATTCCCGAAAATCGCAGCAGGGCCGCAGTGACGATCGCCTTGATCGCGACGACGCCGACCACGGCGATGACCAGCTGCGGCCATTGTTCGGCGATCGTCTGGAGGTTGAGCCCCATGCCGACGCTGATCAGGAAGACCCCGAGCGCCAGCCCCTTGAAGGGCGCGGTGATCGCCTCGACCTCGTTGTGATATTCGGTTTCGGCGATCATCAGCCCCGCGAGTAGCGCGCCGACGATCGGCGAGAGGCCCACCGCGGCGGTCGCCATCGCTGCAACGATGACGACGAGCAGGCTTGCGGCGAGGAACAGCTCGGGATCCTTGGCGCGCGCCGCCTGGGCAAAGATACGTGGCAGCAGGAACCATCCGGCGGCTGCCAGAACAGCGACGACGACGACGCCTTGCCATAGGGTGGTCAACATCAGCTCTGCGCTGTCTCCTGTCGCACTCGGCGCGAGCGCGCCGAGGATGAAGATGATCGGGACGATCGCCAGATCCTCGAACAGCAACATCGAGAAGGAGGCGCGCCCGACCGCCGATCTGGTTCCCGCGATCGGCAGCACCAGCGCTGTCGAAGAGAGCGCGAGCGCAATGCCAAGGCCGAAGGCGGCGGGCGTCGAATAACCGCCCAGCAGCTTCAGCGCGACGCCGAGGATCAGTCCGCCAAGCAGCAATTCGGCGGCGCCGATGCCGAATACCAGCTTCCTCAGTTGCCACAGGCGGCGGAACGACAGTTCCAGCCCGATCGAGAACAACAGCAGGACGATGCCGAATTCGGCGAAGAGCGCGATATCCTCGGTCGAGGCGATCGTGACATGTTTCAGCCACGGATAATCACCGGCAAGCGACCCGAGCCCCGATGGACCAACGAGCAGCCCGACGAGGATGAAACCGATAACGGGCGGAAGGCGGAAGCGCGCGAAGGCGGGGATGACGATGCCCGCCGCGCCGAGAACCACCAGCGCGTTTCCGATGGCGGAGGTTTCTGTTTCCGATACCATAGGGGCCGACCTTATGCAGGCCGGCCCCGATTGGCTAGACGTCTATCTCAAGTAAAACGCTTGTTTAGGCGCCCATCTTGGCTTCGAGATTCTCGACGATCGCCTCGAAGAAGCCTTCGGTGGTTAGCCAGTTCTGGTCGGGACCGATCAGCAGCGCCAGATCCTTGGTCATCTTGCCGCTTTCGACCGTCGCGACGCAGACCTTTTCGAGGTCGTCGGCGAACTTGATCAGCGCGGCATTGTCGTCGAGCTTGCCGCGGTGCTTGAGCCCGCCGGTCCAGGCGAAGATCGACGCGATCGGGTTGGTCGACGTCGCCTTGCCCTGCTGGTGCATGCGATAGTGGCGGGTGACGGTGCCGTGGGCGGCTTCCGATTCCACGGTCTGGCCATCGGGGGTCATCAGCACGCTGGTCATCAGGCCGAGCGAGCCGAAGCCCTGCGCGACGGTGTCCGACTGGACGTCGCCGTCATAATTCTTGCAGGCCCAGACGAACTTGCCGCTCCACTTGAGTGCAGAGGCGACCATGTCGTCGATCAGGCGGTGTTCGTAGACGATGCCGATTTCGTCGAACTTCGCCTTGAATTCGGCGTTGAAGACCTCTTCGAACAGATCCTTGAAGCGGCCGTCATAGGCTTTCAGGATCGTGTTCTTGGTCGACAGATACACCGGCCACTGGCGCGCGAGGCCATAGTTCAGGCTGGCGCGGGCGAAATCGCGGATCGAATCGTCGAGGTTGTACATGCCCATCGCGACGCCCGAAGAGGGGAAGTGGAACACCTCTTCGTCGATCAACGTGCCGTCTTCGCCCTCGAACACCAGGCGCAACTTGCCGGGGCCGGGGACGCGGAAGTCGGTCGCCTTATACTGGTCGCCGAAGGCGTGACGGCCAACGACGATCGGGTCGGTCCAACCGGGGACGAGACGCGGGACGTTGCGCATCACGATCGGCTCGCGGAACACGACGCCGCCGAGGATGTTGCGGATCGTGCCGTTGGGCGACTTCCACATCTTCTTGAGGCCGAATTCCTCGACGCGCGCTTCGTCGGGGGTGATCGTTGCGCACTTCACGCCGACGCCATGCTTCTTGATCGCGTTCGCGGCTTCGACGGTGATCTTGTCGTCGGTGCGATCGCGTTCCTCGATGCCGAGGTCGTAATAATGAAGGTCGACGTCGAGATAGGGAAGGATCAGCCGTTCGCGGATCCACTGCCAGATGATCCGGGTCATTTCGTCGCCGTCGAGTTCGACGACCGGGTTGGCTACCTTGATCTTGCCCATGCTGATGCCTTTGTCCTTGGGGAGTCGGAGTTGCAGCGGGCCTTAGGCAAAGCCGCGCGATTGATCAATGGGCGTGGTGGAACCCCGGCGACGCCTTATCCATTGTCAGTGTTAAGTGCGCACCCTAGAAGAACGGCCATGTCCACCATCATCTCTTCCAATCGCCCCGGCGGCGGTATCAAATGGCGCTGGCCGTCGGTTCATCCCGAAGGCCGCAAATTCCTGCTGATCGCCGGCATCATCACCCTCTGTTTCTGGCTGCTTGGCTGGGAGATACTGGGTTGGCTCATGTTCGGCGTGACGATCTGGGTCGGCACCTTTTTCCGCGATCCCGTCCGCGTCACGCCGACCGGCAGCGACGTCGTGATTGCGCCCGCCGACGGTCTTGTCACCCAGATCGCCGAAGTCGCTCCGCCGCCGGAGATCGCCGGGCCCGACGGCCTTGCCGATCCGCTGATGCTGCGCGTGTCGATCTTCATGAGTGTATTCGACGTCCATATCAATCGTACGCCTGTCGCAGGAACGCTGCGCAAGCTCGTCTATATCCCCGGCAAATTCCTCAACGCCGACCTCGACAAGGCGAGCGAGGAGAATGAGCGCCAGCATTTCGTCGTCGAGCGCGCCGATGGCGTGCGCATCGGTTTCACCCAGATCGCCGGCCTCGTCGCGCGCCGCATCCTGCCCTTCGTTAGCATGGGCGCCGAGCTGTCGACCGGCCAACGCGTCGGGCTGATCCGCTTCGGCAGCCGCGTTGATGTCTATCTGCCTGCAGGTACGACTCCGCAGATATTGCTCGGCCAGCGCGCGCTGGCGGGGGAAACGGTGATCGCGCGGATCGGTAAGGCCGAGATACTCGACGGCATCGGGCAATAAAGTGACCGAACGCGATCCCGCCGCGGCCGAGGCCGATCCGCGCCGTATCGGCGGTATCCCGCTGCGCGCTTTCGTGCCCAACGCGATTACCCTGCTTGCGCTTTGTTCGGGGCTGACCGGGGTGCGTTTCGCGATCGACAGCGAATGGCCGTCGGCGGTCACGATGATCATTGTCGCAGGCGTTCTCGACGGCATGGACGGCCGCATCGCGCGGCTGCTGCGCGCGCAGAGCAAATTCGGCGCCGAGCTCGATTCCTTGTCCGACGTGATCGCCTTTGGCGTCGCGCCGGCGATGATCCTGTTCCTCTGGTCGCTGCAATATGCGCCCAAGTTCGGCTGGACCGCTGCGCTTGCGCTCGCCGTCTGCTGCGCGCTCCGTCTTGCGCGCTTCAATTCGCGCATGGATGCCGATTTTCAGCCGCACAAGTCGGCGGGTTTCAATACCGGTATTCCGGCACCTGCGGGGGCAGGACTGTCTTTCGTTCCCGTCTATCTGTGGCTGACCACGGGCAACGACCTGTTTAGTGAATGGTATGTGGTGATGCCTTGGGCGATCGGCGTTGCGATGCTGATGATCTCGGCGATCCCGACTTACAGCTGGGCGTCGATCCGCCTGCGTCGCTCGTGGCGCCTTTTTGCCTTGGCGGGGGTCGGGCTGTTCGGCGCCGCGCTGGTTACTGCCCCGTGGCTGACGCTGCTTGGCGTGTGCGCGCTCTATGCTGCGACGTTGCCTTTTGGACTCGCGAGCTACGCGAAGGTCAGGCGGCGCGGCTGAGCTGCGGACGGGCGGTGATGGCGCGCGAGATATGGCGACGCGGCGCCGACGGGCGCAGCTTGATGATCGTCGCGGGTCCGGGCTGCGGTGCGGTATCGGCGGGGAACGCCCCTTCGCCGAGAAGGGCCGAGAGAATCGCATTCTCGTTGGTCTTCAACATGGCGAGGATGACAGTAATGCCGAGACCGGCGGCAACGGCGAAGAGAAGAGCGGCAGCGACCTGAACCATTTTATGTCCTTTCGGCTTCGTTCCGTCGAAACCTGCTGGGAGCTACGGTTTCGTTAGGCTTTTCGTTCCATGTTCCCGTTTTGTTCTCAAGCGTTTTGCGACGAATGGAGTCAGATTGTCGCCCAGTCGATTGCGGTGAGGTGAGGGGGTGTTCGTTCTTCACCCCTTGCTTTTGACCGCCGGGGCGGCTAACGGCCCGGCCATTCCACATGGAAAGCGCACATAAACCGGTGCCGGGATCGTCGCTTGCGACACCTGGTTCTTGCTTTCCAGAGGACTAACCGGAAGGAGAAAGACTATGGCGGCACCTGTCGTCACGATGCAGAATCTTATCGAAGCTGGCGCCCACTTCGGCCACCAGACCCACCGTTGGAACCCGCGCATGAAGCCGTACATCTTCGGCGCGCGCAACGGCATCCACATTCTCGACCTGTCGCAGACCGTGCCGCTCTTTGCGCGCGCTCTGGACTTCATCGCGTCGTCCTCGGCCGCCGGTGGCAAGGTGCTGTTCGTCGGCACCAAGCGCCAGGCGCAGGGCCCGATCGCCGATGCGGCCCGCGCGTCGGGTCAGCACTTCGTCAACCACCGCTGGCTGGGCGGCATGCTCACCAACTGGAAGACGATCTCGAACTCGATCAAGCGTCTCAAGACGCTCGAAGAGCAGCTTTCGGGCGACACCTCGGGCCTCACCAAGAAGGAAGTGCTCAACCGCACCCGCGAACGCGACAAGCTGGAAATGTCGCTCGGCGGTATCCGCGACATGGGCGGCATTCCCGACGTGATGTTCGTGATCGACGCGAACAAGGAAGAGCTGGCGATCAAGGAAGCCAACGTCCTTGGCATCCCCGTCGTCGCGATCCTCGATTCGAACGTTTCGCCCGACGGCATCGCTTTCCCGGTTCCGGCGAACGATGACGCCGCACGCGCCATCCGCCTCTACTGCGATGCGGTTGCCCAGGCGGCGACCCGTGGCGGCCAGCAGGCCCGCGCGAACCGCGGCGAAGACCTGGGTGCCGCTGTCGAGCCCGCTGCCGAAGCCGTGCTGACCGAAGAAGCCGCTCCGGCTGCCGAAGTTGCCGCTCCGGTGACCGAGGACGAACAGGTCCCGGCCGAAGCTGCTGCCGAAACCGAACGCCAGAGCGACGCCTAAGCATTCGTTCGCATGACGGGACGGCGCGCTGCATTCCTGCACGCGCCGTCCCGGTCATCGTTCTGACTTATCACGCCGCCATGCGCGCGGCGGACGACAGGCGGGAATGATCGCCTGTCCCCTTTTGGAAAGGATCAACCATGGCTGAAATTACGGCCGCTCTCGTCAAGGAACTGCGCGATCGCACTGGCGCAGGCATGATGGACTGCAAAAAGGCGCTCGCCGAAAACGGCGGCGACATCGAAGCGTCGATCGACTGGCTTCGCACCAAGGGCCTCGCCGCCGCCGCCAAGAAGGCCGGTCGCGTCGCCGCCGAAGGTCTGGTCGGCTTCGCTACCGAGGGCGCCAAGGGTGCGCTCGTCGAAGTGAACAGCGAAACCGACTTTGTCGGCAAGAACGAGCAGTTCCAGGAATTCGTCCGCGACGTGACCCAGGTCGCGCTCGCCGGCAGCATCACCGACATCGATGCGCTGAACGCTGCGGCCTATCCGACCGGCGGCACCGTCGCGGAAAAGCTGACCAGCAACATCGCGACGATCGGTGAAAACCAGTCGCTGCGCCGTTCGGCGATCCTGACCGTCAACTCGGGCGTCGTCACGGGCTATGTCCACAACGCTGCTGCACCCGGCATGGGCAAGATCGGCGTGCTCGTCGCGCTCGAATCGACCGCCGGTGCCGACGTTCTGGAACCGCTGGGCAAGCAGCTGGCGATGCACGTCGCCGCCGCGAACCCGTTGGCGCTGAACGGCGACGACCTCGACGCCGACCTCGTCGCGCGCGAGCGTGCGATCGCCGAGGAAAAGGCGGCCCAGTCGGGCAAGCCCGCCGACATTGTCTCGAAGATGGTCGAGGGCTCGATCGCCAAGTACCGCAAGGAAAACGCGCTGTTGTCGCAGCTGTTCGTGATGGACGGCAAGACCCCGGTCGCCGA
>CAUUIU010000136.1:0-7871 GCA_963545025.1 uncultured Sphingopyxis sp.
CTCAGTGTCTCGTGGGCTCGGTGATGTGTATAAGAGACAGGGGTAGCGTCGGCGCAATGGCGCGCGGCAGCGCCGACCGCTATTTCCAGCAGGACATCAAGGACCAGATGAAGCTGGTTCCCGAAGGCATCGAGGGCCAGGTGCCGTTCAAGGGCCCCGCCAAGGACGTCATCCACCAGATGGTCGGCGGCGTGAAGGCGGCGATGGGCTATACCGGCAGCCGCACCCTCAAGGATTTCCGCGAGCGCGCCAAGTTTGTGCGCATCACCAACGCAGGCCTGCGCGAAAGCCATGTCCACGACGTCGCGATCACCCGCGAGGCGCCGAACTATCCGGCGGGTTGAGGTCGGGCGATGACCCCCGCCGCCCGCCTGCAAACTTCCATCGAAATCCTCGACGCCATCGCCGCCGCCGCGCGCGAGGGCGGCGCGCCCGCCGACGCTATCTTTGCCGAAGCAATGCGCGCGCGCCGTTACGCTGGATCGAAGGACCGCCGCGCGATCCGCGCCCATGTCTATGACGCGATCCGCGTCGTGCGGTCGGCGCCGGCGTCGGGGCGCGCGGCAATGCTCGCACTAGTCGATGCTCAGCCCGAGCTCGCCGAACTGTTCGACGGGACGCCTTACGGTCCCGCGCCGATTGCCGCCGACGACGAACGCGCCGAGACGGGCCTCGCGTCGACCAGGCTGATCAAGCTCTTCGACCCGCTCGTCGATGAGAGCGAGTATGACGCGATGCTCTTGCGCGCATCGCTCGATCTGCGCGCCAACAGCATCAAGGCGACGCCGGACGACCTCGCGGCGCTTTTCCCCGAGGGCGAAGCCATCGCCGGCGCACCCGACGGCTGGCGCCTTCCGCCCGAAACCGCCGCTGCCCAGCATCCGGCCCACGCCGAAGGGCAGTTCGAGGTGCAGGACGCCGCGAGCCAATATGCCTCCGCGGCGTTGGATGCGGCGCCGGGACAGGCGATCGTCGATCTTTGCGCGGGCGGCGGGGGCAAGACGCTCGCCATCGCCTCGCTCACCGCGAACGATGCCGACATCCTCGCCTGCGACACCAACCGCGCCCGGCTCCAGCAGCTGCCGCCGCGCGCCGAGCGCGCCGGCGCGACGCGCATCGAAACGCGGCTGCTCAATCCGGGTCAGGAGCCCGCGATGCTCGCCGACTGGCAGGGCAAGGCCGACCGCGTCTTCATCGACGCGCCCTGCTCGGGTAGCGGGACATGGCGGCGCAGCCCCGAACTGCGCTGGCGGCTCACCCCCGCGCGGCTCGAACGCCATCTCGCCGATCAGGCAAAGCTACTCGCCATCGGTGCCGATCTGGTGGCGCCCGGCGGCAAACTCATTTATGCTGTCTGCTCGATCATTGCGCGCGAGGGGCGGGCACAGGTGGATGATTTTCTGAACCGGAATCCAGGCTGGACGGCCGATAGCGGCTATCTTCCCGAGGGCATCGGACGCGCCGCGGGCGCGGGTTTTCTGCTCACCCCGGCGCACGACCGCTGCGACGGATTTTTTCTCGCACGGCTGACAGCGCCATGTTAGCATCCCCGGCAATGAAGCGATGGGAGAATGCAATGCGCATCAGTTTTCTGGCCATTGGCGCCGGTCTTGTCCTGGCCAGCCTGCCGACCGCCTCCGATGCGCAGCGCGCCGACAACGACATCCTTCCGCGCTCGGTCGCGCTCCAGCACGAAGGCCAGCAGGCGCAGCAGGCCGGCGATCTGAACCTTGCGATCGACTATTATGAATCGGCGCTCGCCGCCGATCCGCGCAACCGCTCGGCGATCATCGCGCTGGCACAGGTCGCGCGCGCGCAGGGCCTGCCGGGCAAGGCGATCGGCTTCTATCGCGAGGCATTGCTGCTCGAACCCAATGACGTCGTCGCGCTGACCGGACAGGGCGAAGCGCTCGCCGACAAAGGGGCGCTCGAACTGGCGCGCGAGAAGCTGGCCGAGGCGAAGCGCGTCTGCGCCGAAAAATGCCCACAGGTCGCCGCGCTCGAAAAGACAATCGGCGCCAGCGCGGAGAAAAAGGTCGTCGCGGCCGAAGCGCTGATTCCCAAGACCGTCGTGACGACCAGCCAGAATTGACGGTCAGGCGCCGAGCGTCCGCGCCAGCGCTACCCACTCCGCCACGCTCACCGTCTCGGCGCGGCGCGTCGGGTCGATGCCGAGCGCCTCCAGAGCCTCGACCGCGCCCGGCGCACCCTTCAGGCTCTGACGCAGCATCTTGCGCCGCTGGCCGAAGCCTTTTTCGGTGAGCCGTGACAACAGGCGCGGATCGACGCTTTCGGGTTGTTCGCCGGGCGTCACATGTACGATCGCCGACATCACCTTGGGCGGCGGCGTGAAGGCCGAACGATGCACCTTCATCGCGATCTTGGCGTGCGTCCGCCACTGGGCGAGCACGGCAAGCCGCCCATAGGCGGGGGTATCGACCGCAGCGACGATACGCTCGGCGACCTCGAGCTGGAACATCAGGGTCAGCGACAGCCAGCGCGGCGGCCATGCCGCGGGCTCGAGCCAGCGCGTGAACAGCGCGGTGCCGACATTATAGGGCAGGTTGGCGACGATATGATACGGCGCGCCGCCGGTCAGCGCGTCGACATCGACCGCCATCGCATCGTCGGCGATCACCGTCAGCTGCCCAGGAAAGGCTTCGCCCAGTTCGCCGAGCAACGGCAGGCATCGGTCGTCGCGCTCGACCGCGATCACCTTCGCCCCGGCCCGCAGCAGCGCGCGCGTCAGCCCGCCCGGACCCGGGCCGACCTCGAACACCGTCGCGCCGCCGAGGTCGCCGGGCAACGCCGCGATCCGGTCGAGCAACTGTTCGTCGAACAGGAAATTCTGCCCCAGCGCCTTGCTCGCCTGCAGCCCGTGCGTGCGCACGGTCTCGCGCAGCGGGGGCAGCGGGAACTGGGGTTCGACCTTCACTTGGCCGGTGCGTAGCTGCGTTCGCGCGCGGCGGCCATGCGCGCCGCCATCGCGATCGCCGCGATCGTCGGTCCCGGATCCGCCTTGCCCTTGCCCGCGATGTTGAACGCCGTGCCATGATCGGGCGAGGTGCGGATTATCGGCAGCCCGAGCGTCAGATTGACCCCGTCATGGAAATGCAGCGCCTTGAACGGCGCCAGTGCCTGATCGTGATAGGCGCAGAGGATCGCGTCATAGCCGTCGCGAATACCGGGCGCGAACAGCGCGTCGGCGGCGAGCGGTCCATCGACGATGATCCCCTCGGTCGCGAGTTGTTCGACCGCGGGGATGATGACGCGGATTTCCTCGGTGCCCAGCTGTCCGCTCTCGCCCGCATGCGGGTTGAGCCCGGCAATGGCGAGGTGCGGTTCGGCGATGCCGAAATCGCGCGACAGTCCGCGCGCGACCATGCGGGCCTTGGCGACGATCAACTCGATCGTCAGCCGCTCGGGCACGTCGGCAAGCGGGATGTGGACGGTCAGCGGCACGACGCGCAGGCTTGGTCCCGCGAGCATCATCACCGCATTGGTCGCGGTGACGCCGCAGCGTTCGGCGATGAATTCGGTCTGGCCGGGATGTGTGTAGCCAATACCGTGCAGCGCATATTTCGACACCGGCCCGGTGACGAGCGCCGGGCTCGCCTGGTTGCGCGTCAGCCCGATGCCCGTTTCCAGCGCATGCAGCGCGCAGGTCGCACCCGCCGGGGTGGGTATGCCGGGGGTCAGCGGTCCGCTGTCCTCCAGATGCCAGACGGGCAAGGCGCTATCGAAGGCGCGAACCGCCTCTTCCATGTCGCCGACGCGGGCGATGGGGCCGTCCCAGACGGCCTCGACCGCCGCTATGTCGCCGATGGCAACAAAAGGGGGCAGGTCGTGCTCAAGGCGCGCCGCCCACGCGCGGGCGGCGACTTCCGGGCCGACGCCCGCCGGGTCACCCATGGTGACCGCGATCGGGCGTCGAGGACTAAGATCGGGCATGGGATCAGCTATATTCGATCACTGCGTCCCGGCGCAGGTCGCGCAGATAGCGCTGGGCGCGCTTGCTGACCTTTTCTTCGAGCAACCGGGCTTCGATCTGCTCGACATTGGGGGCGGTCGCGGTCTGCGGCATTTCGCGTCCGCACAGCACCAGAACGCTGATTCCTTCGGCCGCCGCGCCAAAGGGCTGGGTCGTCTGGCCGATCTGCAGCGTGGTCAGCGTCGTCTGCAACGGGCCGGGCAGCGCGCGCATCTCGATATTGTCGCGCGACACGACGGTTGCGCCCAGCTGCTGCGCCACCGCGTCGGCGGCGCCGCAACCCGCGATCGTCCGCGTCGTCTCGGCAAATTTGCCGGCGAGCTCGTTCGCCTTTTCGGGCGTCGTCCCGGCGGGGAAGTCGAGCGAAATCTGCTTGAGGCTGAGCACTGCGTCACGCGGGTCGGCGGTCAGGACCTGGCGCCGGTCGATCATCAGCATGATCGAAATACCGCCCGGCACTTCGACCGGTCCGACGAGCTGACCGGCCTGCATGCCTGCCGCTGCCTCGGCCATCGATGCGGGCAACTGGCCGGGGCGCACCCAGCCAAGGTCGCCGCCGACGACCGCGGTCGACGCTTCCGAAAACTGGCGCGCATAGGCGGCGAAGCTTCCGCCGGCCTGTAGCGCCTGGATGATCTTGCGCGCATTTTCGACGACCGCCGCCCCGTTTTCGGGGGTTGCCGACATATAGATTTCGCCGAGGTGGAATTCATCCTGCCCCTTGGCGTCGTTCATGCGCTGGACGACCGATTCGACTTCTTCGGTCGACACGTTGGTCGTCGACTGAATATTGCGCGACAGCAGGCGATCCCACGCGAATTCGCCGCGGATCTGCTGTTTCACCGCAGCGGCCGAAGATCCCTTCGACGTCAGATAGCTCGAAAAGGCGGTGGGCGTCTGGCGGAAACGGGTCGCGAGGCGGGCGTATTGATCGTCGATCAGCTTTTCGTCGATCTCGATCTCGGCTGCACGCGCTTCCTGAATCTGCAGCTTTTCGTCGATCAGGTTGCTGAACACCTGCTGGCGTAGGCGCTGCAGTTCCTCGGTCGGCAATTCGACATTATTGTTCGCGATGCGGATCAGCGCCATGCGCTGTTCGATATCGGTGGCCGTGATGATCTCGCCGTTCACCGTCGCCGAGGGGCGATAGACGTTGGGCTTTGCATCGCCAAAGATCTGGACGTTGCCGGGAATGTTGAGGCTGGTCGTCGGCACTTCATTGTCGCCGACGGTCTGGGCCAGCACCGGCGTCACACCGACGGCCGCCACGGTGATCAGGCCGATCATGGTCGAAAATTTGGTCATCTCTACCCTATTCGAGAATTGGTGGACGCTCCGTATCAGCGGACACGCCCGATGGTCCAGCGCAATCCGCCGTTCGAACCCCTTTGGACGTGCATAAGCCGCCGACGCTGAACGCAGGCTGAGCGGAATGGATCAGAAGCCGAGGTTTCTGAATGCGATGCGGAAGGAGAAACTGTTGCCGCGCCGTGCGTCGCCGGTGTCGATATAGTCGCGGCGCCAGGTCAGCGCGATCGACAGGCATTCGTCGTCATAGGCGACGCCCAGCCGGTGACGAATCGGGTCGAACCCGTCGGCGATGCCCAACGGATCGTCGGCCCTGCCGGTCAGGTCGACGATCGCCGAACCGAAGACCGACCAGTTTTTCGCGACCGCTACGCGCCCGCCGACACGGGCTTCCTCGCGGTCCTGCAAATCTTCGCCCAGCAGCAGGATATCGCGGTTGAGGCGCGAATAGCCGAGCACCGCATAGGTGGCGCGGCTCCCGATCGTCGCGTCGACCTCGTTCCGCCGGACCGCCAGGCTGTCCTTGTCGAGCCGGAAGCGGTGCGTCAGGCGCAGGAAATCCTTGTAGGCCACGGTGGTGCGCCCGACGACGTCGGAGGTCCGGTCGGTCAGCCCGGTGCCATCGGGAAACAGGCTGGGCTTGTCCGACAGGCGATAGCTTTGCCCGACGATGCTGTTGACGGTGAAGCCGGGGCGGCTGAAATTCCATTCGACGCCATAAGTGATGCGCGCGCCGTCCTCGAACCGGTCGTATCCCGAAAAACGGTTGATCGCGAACAGGTTGCTGTCTTCGAGGTCGAAGGCGCGCGAATCCTCGTTGGGAATGTCGAGATTCTTGAGCGGCGGGGTCGCCACGATCTGCACCCGCGGGGTCAGCGTCTGGGTGCCGCCCATGAATTCGCCGATGAAGGGCCAGCGCATGTCGGCGGCGACCGCGGCGATGGCGCGGCCTTCCCAGCCCGATTTGCCGCGATAGCCGGGGATCGCGGTCAGCAGATTTTCGTCGCTGTGATAGATGTCGCCGCGCACGAGCGCGGTCAGCGTCACTTCCTGCCCCAGCCCGGTCAGCCCGCGCAGGTCCCAGCGCGCACCGGCAAAGGCGCGCTGCGTGTCCTGGCCGGCGGTGCGCCCGATCGCCAGCGTGTTGAGCTGGAATTCGAACTGGCCGCCCAGGAAAGGATCGGCCAGCCGCTGGCGATAATCGATGATCGGCAGCGCGATCGGCTGCTGGCCCTGGGCATCGTTGCGGCGCAGCGTCTGGGTCGCCCAGCCGGCGATCGACAGATAGGAGTTGCCCCCGATCCGTTCGAGTTCGAAGGTCGAGCGCAGCCGGTCGTCGCGGGTGATGTCATAACGGCGCAAAAAGGTGCGGTCGGTGGTGATGCGGCCCGAATAGGAAAAGCTCCACCGCGGGCTGAACTGGAATTTGCCCGCGCTGTCCAGATAGCCGCGGAACCGGCGATTGCTGTCGACCACCGGCCCCGATACCGGAACCGCGCCGCTGTGCGTCGCATAGCCGTTGATGCGGAACGACCCGATGTCGGTCAGCGCGCGAAACTCGCCCTCCAGCATCGGTGCGGCGCTGGTGTAGATATGCGGCGTGATCGTGATGTCGCGGTCGGAGGCGAGGCGTATGTAATAAGGAATTGCGACCTCGAACCCGTTTGAACGGTCGAGCCGGATTTCGGGAACGAGCAGGCCGCTGCCCGCTTCGCTGTTCGCGGGGTGGCTGAGTCCGGGCAGTGGGATCAGCGGCAGGCCGAAAATCTCGACCCGCGCGCCCTTGTAGCGAATCTTGTTCTTGGCGCGGTCGTACATCACCTTGACTGCGCGGATCTGCCAGCTGGGGTTTTTCGGGCAGCCCTCGTCATCCTCGACCGGGCAGGGGGTGTAAGCGGCGTTTTCCAGCTCGATATTGCCGTTGTCGAACCGGGTGCCGCGCACGGCGGCGAGGCGCGATCCATTGTCGAGCACGACCAGCAGATTGTCGACGACGCCGTCGCGCAGCGTATCGGTCAGCTCGATCTTGTCGCCATAGGCGACATCGCCTTCGGGATTGGTGATCGCGACATTGCCCTCGGCAAAGACCTGGCCCGACTTGCGGTTCCAGGTGACCTTGTCGGCGCGCATCGAGATGGTGTCGCGGTTCATCGCGACATTGCCCTCGGCGATGACGATATCGGTTTCGCTGTCGTAATTCAGATTGTCGGCGGCAAAGCCGATCTGCTGTTCGCCCGCCACATCGGGGGCGTCGGACCGCGTCGGCGCGACCTCGGGCGTCTGCAGGTCGGGCTGGCCGGCCGGCACTTCGATCCGCGGCGGCTCGACCGTCTGCTGCGCCGCGACCGGACACGCCATCAGCGCGGCACCGCTCGCGGTGACGAGCCACAGGGGGCGCGTGCGCGACGACCGATGGAACAAAGCCCAGCTCATTTAATCCCTTTGTCCCGAACCCACTATCGACGTCTTCCGGCTTGGACCGGCAGCTTTGTTTTTGCAACTCGCAAGCGAAACCCCTATCGGTCCTGTCTCTTATACACATCTGACGCTGCCGACGAAGCTAGAAGTGTAG
>CAUUIU010000137.1:0-7865 GCA_963545025.1 uncultured Sphingopyxis sp.
TGATCACCGCGCCCTCGTCGCGCGCGACATCGTCGGGCAGGCAGCGCTTGCACGGGCGCAGCCCCGCCGCGCGCGCTGCTGCGCCGTCGGCGAAGAAGCGGACATTTTCGCGCAAGGGATGACGCGCGGCGCAGCTCGGACGGCAATAGATGCCCGTCGTCAGCACCCCGGTGATGAAACGCCCGTCATACGCCTTGTCGCGGCGGATCGCCGCGGCCCAGCGCTCGTCGTCGGTCATCAGGTCGCGGCTCATGCTGCATCCCTTTCGATTCGCGCGGCAAAACAGCCATGCGCGGCGTTGTGTGCGTCGATATAGGATATGCTCTCGTCGGCGAACAGGTCGCGGATCGCGCCATCGGCGTCGCCCGGCCCCGCAAGCCGCGCGGTTTGCAGCATCCCCGCCGCATCGAAAGCGCGAAGCGCGAGCGGGCGACCTTCGAACACCGGCGGCGTTTCGTCGCGCCAGGTCGCGGCAGTCACGCCCGGCCGGACATAGATGGCATAGGCACTGCGGTAAGGCGTCGCGACATCATGGCTGGTGTGGTGGAGCAGGATCAGCTCCTCGCCCGCCTTCGCATCCTCCAGACTGACCCGGCACGGAAAGCCGCGGTCGGCGGTCGCGGTGACGCGCCGCGCGTTGTTTGCGGCGAGTTCGGCATCGTCCATCGCGAACAGCGGCGCGAAGGGATCGGGGCTGAGCCCGGTAATCGCATAAGTCATCGGAACATCCTTTCTCTTTGCGTTGGACACCCAATGCCACGGCCCGCGTCGCATCGCGTCCCGATGCTTGCGTTCAAAGCCTTACTGTATTATTGTATTATATCACTGAGTCACTGGAGCGGACCTTATGGCGACCATCGACGCATCGCTCGTCGCACCCACTCCAGCACGGCGCATCGACTGGCTCGGGCGCAGCGCGACCTTCTGCTATCTGACGATCGCCGCGGGGCAATTGCTCTTCACCGCCTTCATCCTCGCCTTCTATTACCCCTCGTCGCTCTCGGGCGATTTCGCCGCGTGGAATGACAAGCCGCTGATCAAGGGCTTCGTCGCGGGCGACATGGCGGGCAATCTCTTCTTCGCGGTGCATGTGCTGATGGCGGCGGTCATCACCTTCGGCGGGCTCGTCCAGCTTGTCCCAGCGATCCGCAATCGCTGGCCGGCAGTGCATCGCTGGAACGGCCGGCTCTATCTGGTCAGCGCGCTGACGCTCGCGCTTGGGGGCCTCTGGCTGACCTGGGTGCGCGGGACGTGGCTGGTGCTCGCGGGCGCGATCGGCATCACGCTCGACGCGCTGCTCATCCTCGCCTTCGCCGGGCTGGCATACCGCGCCGCCCGCGCCCGCCGCTTCGTCGAGCACCGCCGTTGGGCGCTGCGCCTGTTCGCGGTCGCTTCGGCGGTCTGGTTCATGCGCGTCGCCTATATGGCGTGGGGCATGGCGACCGGCGGCGCGGGGATCGGCAAGGCCCTCGACGGCCCCTTCGACCTCTTCCTCGCCTTCGCCAGCTCGCTGATCCCGCTCGGGATCGCCGAACTCTATCTGCGCGCCGGCACCCGCGGCACCCCCACGGCAAAAAAGACCGTCGCGATCCTCCTGGCCTTCAGCGGCCTCGTCATCCTCGCGGGCAGCGCCGGCGCCTGGTTGATGATGTGGAGCCCCCATATCTAGCCCCGCTTGCCTTCGCGCCGTCAGCGGCTAGGGTCCGCGCCATGACCCGCCTCCTCGCGCTGCTGCTCGCCCTCTTCGCCCTCACGCTGACATCGACGGTTCCGGCCCGCGCCGCCGACGATATCAGCGCCGCGTCGCGCAGCGTCGTGCGCGTCGTCACCGTCGCGATGGTCGATGGCGAGGTGGTCGGCGTCGGCCATGGCAGCGGCATCGCCATCTCGCCAACGCGGATCGTCACCAACGCGCATGTCGTCGAATCGGCGGTCAAATATCCGAACAATGTCGCGCTCGGCGTCGTCCCGTCGGAGGGGCAGAAAAGCTATGCCGGCAAGCTGATCGCGATCGACACCGCGCGCGACCTTGCGCTGATCGAGATTGGCGAAGGCCGCGTCCCCGCCGCCGCGGTCTATACCGGCCCGCTCGAATCGGGCGCCGACGTCGTGGCGCTGGGCTATCCCGGAAACGTCGACCTCGCGATCGCGCGCAGCTCGGCCGACTATATCACCCCGCGCACGCCGACGCGCAGCGAAGGCAATATGTCGAACGTGCAGGCGGTCGACGGCGTCGCGATGCTCCTCCACACCGCAAAGATCTCGCGCGGCAATTCGGGCGGGCCGCTCGTCGACCAGTGCGGCCGCATCGTCGGCATCAACAGCGCGATCACCCGCGCCGACGATGGCGATTCGCCCTTCGCCTTCGCGATCTCGACGCGCGAGCTCGCCCGCTTCCTCGCCGACGCCGATCAGTCCTATGCCAGCATCGGCACCCCCTGCCTGTCGCTCGCCGAAGCCGACGCGCGCGACCGCGCCGCGATGGATGCGGAGGCACGCGCCAACGAACAGGCCAGTGCCGCCAAGGACGCGGCGGCCAGGCTCGACCGCGAACTCAAGCAGGCACGCGCCGCCGAGGAAGCGCAGGCATCGCGTGAAAACCGCATCGCGCTCGCCGGGGTCCTGTTCGTCATCGGCGCGCTGACGGCGGGCGCCGGGCTGCTCTTCTACAGTCAAAAGAATATGCGGAACGCAAAGATCGCGGGCGGCGCCGGCGCGGTGCTGATGATTGCGGCGGCGATCCTGTTCGTGACGCGCCCCGCCGCTTATGCCGAAATCGCCAACGCACCGGAACCGGGCGAAGCGACCGGCGCGACCGAAGCGCTCGCGCAGGGCAATTTCCTCTGCACGATCCGCCCCGACCGCAGCCGCATCACCGTGTCGCCGACGACCGATGTGCCGGTGACGATCCGCGCGGGCGGCTGCGTCAACGAGCGCACCCAATATGCCCAGGCGCCCGACGGCCGCTGGCAGCGCATTTTGGTGCCCAACGACGACGCGACCGTCGCGGTCGCGTCGATCGACGCGGCGGCCAAGGAATATCGCGTCGACCGCTATCTGCTCGATGCCGAAACGATGGCAAAGGCACGCGAGATCCGCGCCGGGGTCGAAATCAAGAGCTGCACCGCCGATCCGGGCCAGATCGAGGCGCTGGCGACGCAGCAGGGCGCGATCCGCAGCGTGCTGCCCGCGGCGCCCAACGAACGGCTGGTCTATCGGTGCCAGAAGGTCGCGGGCGCGGCGGCGTCAACCTCAACCGGCGGTTGAGGCCTTCAATCGCCAGCCCGCGCCGGGCGAAACCCAGACGAACTGCGCCATCATCTCCCCGGCGAACTGGCCGTCGACCGTGCTGACGTCGAGCCGCATGTCGTCGTCGGCACGGCTGAAGTTGAACGCGCAATGCTTGCGGTTCCACAGCGCGGCGATCAATTCCTCGCGATAGCGGATGAACAGCCGGTCGTTCTTGACCGCGGCGTGCGGCGCGCGCAGCTGGACGATGCGATAGCTCGCCATATGCGTGTCGTTGACGATCCCGCACATCCCGCCGCCCTCGGGCCGCAGCTCCATGCGCGCCTCGGCCGCCAGCCCCATTTCGTTGCTGAGCGCGGTGACCGATCGCATCTGCGCGGCGCCATCGGCGCGCACGCTGTACCAGGTCATGATCCGGCATGTCCGCGCTTCAAGGTCCGGTTCGTGGCACTGGATCTTTCCCGCGCGCGCCGGGGCGAGCGGGTCGGCGAGCGGCTTCCACATCGGGTCGAGATCGAACGCGGACCCCGACAGCAAGAGCAGTGCGGCGGCAAACGACATGGCCGTCCTCCTTCGCCCCCCGAGTGCGCCGAAGAGGTTGAGATTGGGTTAGCCCGTGCCGAGCCCCAGCGCATCGCGGATGTGCGCCGCCGCGTCGGCGGGCGCCATTGCCCCGGTATCGATCTCGACCGCCGGGGCCAGCAGCGGCGGATAGGCGAAGGCACCCTGCGCCTCCAGTTCGCGGAGCAACGCCAATGACGACAATTTTCCGTTCGCCTGCCGCGACGGCGCCTCGACCCGCGCCGCGACCACTTCGGGGGCGCAGCTCAGCGCGACGAAATCGATCTGTCCCCCCGCCGCCTCGACCAGCGCCGCGGCACGCTCGGGAAAATCGGGCGCGACGCTCGCTTCGGGGTGGAACGTGAAGATCAGCGACCGCCCCTCCTCCGCCGCGGCGCCAAACACATCCATCCACATCGCCTCGCGCAGCTCGACAAACGCCGGGCTGCCAAAGGGAAACACCGCGAGCAGCGCATCGACGACCAGATGATTGTGGAACAGCGGCAGTCCGGTCAGCGCCGCCAGCTCGCGCGCGACGGTCAGTTTGCCGCTCGCAGCGGGGCCGTGGATGAAAACGAGCCTCATTCCTCCAGGATATTCTCCGCCGCATGCAGATCGTACATGGCGTCCCGATCGAACCACGCTATTTCGCCATCGAGTTCGGGCTGGTGGATGCCATCGACGATCCCGACAGAAAACCGACGCTCGCCGTTAGCGAACATATGTTCGCACATCGTCTTGCCGACAAACATCTTCGCAAACTCGGCCTTAAAAATGCCGAGCAGCTTTTCGCCGGCGGGCTTCTCATAGGGCTTCGCGCCCATCAACAGGCGCATCCGGTCGATGTCGGCCTGCTCGGGGCGACTGCAAAGCGCGCCATCCTCCACCCATGCCCGGACGGGCAAGGCGAGCATAAGGTCGGGTTCGTTGTTGATCGGAATCATCAGGGCGCTGGTGATTTCGCCGTCCTCCGCAAAACGGAAGAAGGCAGCGCCTTGGCAGGTCTTGGCTTCGTGGTTAGGCGTGTCGCAATAGATTTTCCCGGCCCGTGCCTCGGCCAGCGGATCGGCAATTGGTTGCCACTCGAGGCCGAGACCGAAGGATGCGCCGCTCGCGGCGTAAAGCATGATGGCAAGCATGCTCATACCCCGCACGCCTTGAACAGCATCAGCGTGCGCTCGCGCGCAAGGTCGGCGCTCGGTTCGTGATAATCCTTGCGCCGGTCGCTGTTGAAACCGTGTCCCGCTTCATAGACGAAAATCTGGGCGGTCGGGTGATCCTTGGCGATCAGCGCCTCGACGCCTGCCATCGGGATGCCGTCGTCGAAGCGGCCGAAATGGGCGATCGCCGCACATCGCGGTGCTTCGTCCTTGAACATCGTCGGCACCAGGCTGCCGTAAAAGGCCGAAGAGGCGGCAAGGTCGGGGCTGATCTGCGCCATCCGCCACGCGACCGACCCGCCATAGCAATAGCCGGTGATGAACACCGGCCCCTTGCCCTTCAGCGCATCGATGCAGGTCTGCGCATCCTTCAAACTCTGGTCGAACGGATGCAGCTCGCGCGCCAGCTGCACCGCGCGCTGGAACTGCGGCCCCGAATAGTCGCTTTCGAACCCAGGATGCTCGCGGTCGAACAAGGCGGGCGACAGCACCTCATAGCCCTCGGCCGCAAAATCGTCGCACATCTCGCGGATATGATCGGTGACCCCGAAAATCTCCTGGATCAGCACCAGCCCGCCGCGCCGCTCGGCGTCGGGCCGGGCATGATAGACGGCAATCTCGGCGCCATCGTCCATCGTCATTCGAATCATCTCGCCCATGGCGGCTTCGTCTCCCCTTGATCGAAGGCATGATGGGTGCAACCACCCGCGCCATGCAATGGAGAAACTTGGCCCTGCTTATCGCGCTGGTTCTGGCTGGAGTCGGTGGATGCTCGGAAACAAACGCTGTTCCGGAAAACGCGGTCGTGGAAGTCGACGCACCGCAGACGCAGCCCAGGCGCCCGAGTGCGGGGCGCGCCGATCGCGATTCACTTCGAATGAAAGCCGTGGCAGCCTGCGAATGCGACCTGGCAAAGGGCGAAGATTGCTGGTCGGACTATCGCGCCGCGAGCCATCGGTTTCGGCCGCACGACACGGATGAGATCGGGGGCGCCGCGACGGCTTGTGCCCCGGTATCGACGGAATTGGATGGCTTGATCGATGCCGACGGTGAGTTTTACGTTGTTACCGCCTACAACGTAAACGGCGCGGAATTGTCCAACCCGCGCCTCTGCCGGCAGGCCGAGGCAAAAGCCGTCGGGGATGCGATCAGCACCCTGCACGACAAGGCAGGCGATCGCGGTGAATTGGATCGGGGCAAGGTCAAGCGTGTGGCGGAAGAGGCCCTTGCTGCGGTCCGCGCCGGCAGGGCGCCGAAGGCCGCTCCGTCTTCCCGAGGTTGCGTCTAACCCCCGCCTTGCATTGCAGCAAAATCGTTGCTAGGCGCGCCGCGACTTCGCGCTGGGGACGTTCGACGAATCTCCCGCAAAAGCGCGACCCATCCCCCACGGGATCGTAGCAAAGGACTTTCACGCGTGGAGAATTCCGGCGGCATTCAAGGCAACATCACGGCGGGCCTCGCGGGCCGCTATGCCAGCGCGCTGTTCGATCTGGCCCGCGAATCGAACGCGATCGACAGCGTCCAGAAGAGCCTCGCGACCCTGCGTAAGGGCCTTGCCGAATCGGCCTACCTGTCGGCGCTCGTCGCCAGCCCGGTCGTCGGTCGCGGCGATGCTGCGAACGCCATCGGTGCTGTCGCCAAGGCAATGCAGCTCGATTCGCTGACCGCGAAGTTCCTCGGCGTCCTCGCCGAGAACCGCCGCCTCGCCGATCTGCCCAAGATGATTGACGCGTTCGACGCGATCGTCGCCGATCATCGCGGCGAAGTGACCGCCAAAGTCACCAGCGCACACCCGCTTTCGGCCGCGCAGCTCAAAGAGCTGACCGCAAACCTCAAATCCCGTGTCGGGCGCGACGTCACCGTCGCTACGACCGTCGATCCCGCCATTCTCGGCGGCCTCGTCGTCCAGCTGGGCAGCCAGCTGATCGACGGCAGCATCCGTACCCGTCTCAATAGCTTCGCACAGGCGATGAAAGGCTAAACAATGGAAATCCGCGCCGCTGAAATCAGCAAGGTCATCAAGGACCAGATCGCCAATTTCGGCACCGATGCCACGGTCAGCGAAATCGGTCAGGTTCTGTCGGTCGGCGACGGCATCGCCCGCGTCCACGGCCTCGACAATGTCCAGGCCGGTGAAATGGTCGAATTCGCCAATGGCGTGCAGGGCATGGCGCTCAACCTCGAAGCCGACAATGTCGGCATCGTGATCTTCGGCTCGGACGCCGAGATCAAGGAAGGCGACACCGTCAAGCGCACCGGCACGATCGTCGACGTTCCCGTCGGCAAGGGCCTGCTGGGCCGCGTCGTCGATGGCCTCGGCAATCCGATCGACGGCAAGGGCCCGATCAAGGCCGACAAGCGCATGCGCGTCGAGGTCAAGGCGCCGGGCATCATCCCGCGCACCTCGGTGCACGAACCCGTCCAGACCGGCCTCAAGGCGCTCGACGCCCTCGTGCCCGTCGGCCGCGGCCAGCGCGAACTGATCATCGGCGACCGTCAGACCGGCAAGACCGCGGTCGCGATCGACACCTTCATCAACCAGAAGGGCGTCAACGCAGGCGACGACGAAGCCAAGAAGCTGTACTGCATCTATGTCGCCGTCGGCCAGAAGCGCTCGACCGTCGCGCAGATCGTCCGCCAGCTCGAAGAAAATGGCGCGATGGAATATTCGATCGTCGTCGCCGCGACCGCGTCGGAGCCCGCTCCGCTGCAGTTCCTCGCACCCTACACCGGCTGCACGATGGGCGAATTCTTCCGCGACAACGGCATGCACGCC
The DNA here is from genome assembly GCA_963545025.1 of uncultured Sphingopyxis sp. Taxonomy (GTDB): domain Bacteria; phylum Pseudomonadota; class Alphaproteobacteria; order Sphingomonadales; family Sphingomonadaceae; genus Sphingopyxis. Next base: position 7,747 of record CAUUIU010000137.1, read on the forward strand.
GTGATCGTCTATGACGATCTGTCGAAGCAGGCCGTCGCCTACCGCCAGATGTCGCTGCTGCTGCGCCGCCCGCCGGGCCGCGAAGCTTACCCCGGCGACGTTTTCTATCTGCACAGCCG
>CAUUIU010000138.1:0-7852 GCA_963545025.1 uncultured Sphingopyxis sp.
CCCGGAGTGCCACACAACGCCCCCAATGGGCGAAAACACCGCCCGCGCGAGCCCCTATTGGGGCGGGGGGTGTAAAAAATAACAACACCCCCCCCCCCCCGCCGCCGCCGCGGTGCTGATCGTCCACGACACCGAACCCGCCGCTTACGGCTGGAACGTTGTCGAATCGAGCAACACCGGCACGCAATATCTGGCCGAGAGCAAGGACGGCGGCGCGAGCCAGACCGTCGCGAACGGCTGGATTCAGTTGCCCAAGGCAAAGGAGCTCTTTGCGAGCGCGGGTCAGGATCTCGACAAACTGCGCGACGCCGCAAAGAAGAAGGGCTTCAAGCCCGTTGCGCTCACCGGCGTGAAGGCGAATTTCGGCTTCGACAACGAGATCGCGAAGAAGATGTCGCGTAACGTCATCGGCGTGCTGCCGGGCACAAAGCGTCCCGACGAATATGTGCTCTATACCGGCCACTGGGATCACCTTGGCCGCTGCACCCCGGTCGCGGGCGACGACATCTGCAACGGCGCGGTCGACAATGCGAGCGGCATCGCCGGTCTGGTAACGCTGGCACAGGCTTTCCAGAAGGCCGGCGCACCCGACCGCAGCATCGTTTTCCTTGCCGTGACCGCCGAGGAATCGGGCCTGCTCGGCTCGAAATTCTATGCCGAAAACCCGATCTTCCCGCTCGCGCAGACGGTCGGCGGCGTGAACATGGACGCGCTCAACGCCGTCGGCCCGGCCAAGGACATCGTCGTTGTGGGCGGCGGCAAGTCCGAACTTGACGCCTATGTCGAAAAGCTCGCCCAGAAGGAGGGCCGCACGCACAAGGCCGCGCCGACCCCCGCCCAGGGCTTCTCTTCTCGTTCGGCTCATTTCAGCTTCGCCAAGCTGGGCGTCCCGATGTTCAACTTCGGCAGCGGCGACGATCTGGTCGAAGGCGGGGTCGAGGCTGGCAAGAAGGCGGGCGAGGATTATGAAAAGAACCGCTACCACGCGCCGGGCGACGAATATGAGGCGATCACCAACTGGAACGGTATGATGTCGGACCTGCGCCTTTATTATGCCGCAGGGCGTATGCTGGCGATGAGCGATGCGTGGCCGAACTGGGTCGAGGGCGACGAATTCCGCGCCGCTCGCGACAAGTCGCGCGCCGGCAAATAAGCGGAAACAGGCGCCCATGACGCTGAAAATGCCTGCCGAATGGGCGCCGCACGACGCCGTCTGGATCGGCTTTCCGCACCTCGCCGAGGAATGGGCGGGAGCGATCGAGGAAGGACGGCGTGACGTCGCCGCCTTCGCCAACGCCGTCCATGACGGCGGCCGCGGCGAAGAGGTGCGGCTGGTGGTCAACGACGCGCGGCAGGCCGATATCGCCGCCGCGCTCGTCGATCCGGGCGTCCGCATCCTGATCCAGCCCTTGGGCGACATCTGGTTGCGCGACACCGGGCCGATCATCGCCGGCACGGGTGCGGCACGCCGCGCGCGCAATTTCGAATTCAACTGGTGGGGCGAGAAATTCGTCATGCCGGGCGATCAGGAGGTTGGCGCCGCGCTGGCGGCCGGATCGGGCCTGCCGGTCGACGATCAGGACTGGGTGCTGGAGGGCGGTGGCATCGATGTCGACGGTACCGGCCTGTGCGTCACCACCGAGGAATGCCTGCTCAATCCCAACCGCAATCCGACGCTGACCCGCGAGGATATCGCGGTGCGGCTGCACCAGTCGCTCGGGATCGAGCGGTTGCTGTGGCTCGGTAACGGGCTGGTCGGCGATCATACCGACGGCCATGTCGACAATCTGGCGCGTTTTGTCGGTGAAGGGCGGCTGGCGTTGCCCGTCGCGGCGGGCGATGACGACCCCAACGCGCATATCTATGCCGATGCGCGCGCGCGGACCGCAGCGTTCGGCGGCGTAGAGATCGTTGACCTGCCCTCACCTGGCCGGGTGGAGATCGACGGCGAGATCGCGGCGGCGAGCTATATGAACTTCTATATCGGCAACAGCGTCGTGGTCGTGCCGACCTACGGCGTCGCCAACGACCAAGCCGCGGTCGACACGCTCGCCGCGCTCTTCCCCTATCGCCGCGCGGTCGGTGTGCCCGCGCGCGGAATCATCGTCGGCGGTGGCAGCTTCCACTGCTCGAGCCAGCAGCTTCCAGCCTAGTATCGGGCGCGAAGCCCCCTATATTCCGGCTCGATTCTGAGCCCATCACGGACCCGCCCATGACCCGCACCATCACCGTCGCCGCGCTGCAGCTTCCCCTGCCCGGCCCCGTCCAGCCCAATATCGACGCGGTCACCGCACTCGTCGAGGAGGCGGCCGCGAAGGGCGCGCAGGTCATCCTGCCGCCCGAACTCTTCGAAGGTCCCTATTTCTGCCAGGTCGAGGATGAGGAACTGTTCGCCACCGCGCGTCCGACCGCCGAACATCCGAGCGTCGTCGCGATGCAGGCGCTCGCCGCCAAGCTGAAGGTCGCGATCCCGACGAGCTATTTCGAGAAGGACGGGCCGCATTATTACAACACACTCGCGATGATCGGCCCCGACGGCGCGATCATGGGGACATATCGCAAGAGCCACATCCCCGACGGCCCCGGCTATGAAGAGAAATATTATTTTCGTCCCGGCAACACGGGCTTCAAGGTGTGGGACGTCTTCGGCACCCGCATCGGCGTCGGCGTCTGCTGGGACCAATGGTATCCCGAATGCGCGCGCGCGATGGCATTGATGGGCGCCGAACTTCTCTTTTACCCCACCGCAATCGGCAGTGAGCCCTATGACGCCGACCTCGACACCAGCCGCATGTGGCGCCGCGCGATGCAGGGGCATGCGGTGTCGAACTGCATGCCGGTGATCGCGTCGAACCGCATCGGCACCGAGGGCGACGCCAATTTCTATGGCCACAGCTTCATCAGCGACGAATGGGGCGATTTGACGCAGGAATTTGGCGCGCGCGAAGCCGGCGTGCTGGTCGAGACGATCGACCTCGACCGCGCCGCGAAACATCGCGCCGGCATGGGCTTCTTCCGCGACCGCCGGCCGCAGCTCTACGGTCGGCTCGTCGAGGATATCTAACCGCCAGCGGCGGCTTCGAAAATCAGCTTCGCGATCGCATCGGGCTGCGAAATCATCGATACGTGGCTAGCCTTCAGCTCGACCGTCTTCGCGCCGATCCGCTTGGCCATGAACCGTTCGAGATCGGGATTGATCGTACGATCCTCGGCCGACACTGCATAGAAGCTCGGCCGCGACCGCCACGCCGCCTGCGTGACCTTCTCCGTCAGCAAGGCTCGCTGGAACGGCTGCTGCACGGCATAGAGGAGTTTCGCCTTCGCTTCGGGCAGGTCGCCTGCGAAATCGCGCAGGAACGCCGCTTCGGTCAGCCGTCCCTCGTCGCCGTCAAAAACGATTCCGGCGGCTGCCGGCGGCGTCGGATAGCCTTTGGCCAGCGCGGCATAATCCTCATTCGCATCGGGCGCCCGCGCCGCGACATAGACGAGCGCAGACACATTGGGATGCAGACCCGCCTGCGTCAGGATTGTACCGCCAAAGCTGTGCCCGACAAAGACCGTCGGCCCATCCTGCCGCGACAGGACGCGCTCGGCCGCCGCGACCGACGCCTCCAGCGTTGTCAGCGGATTCTGGACCGAGGTCACGTTGAACCCTCGCGCCTGCAACCGGACGACCACATCGGTCCAGCACGAGCCGTCGGCGAACAGGCCATGGACCAGGACGACATTTCGCGCCGCCACCGCCTTCATTGCGGCGAGGGCCGGACTCGCAAGAAAGGATGTGGCGGCGCTTGCGGCGAGCCCCGCCGAAAAGCTGCGACGATCGATCATGGCCCTTCTCCTTCACAAAGGACTCGCGGCAAATCAAACAATCGCGCTCGACCTCCGCGTTCGTCGAGGATATCCGATTTTTGCCACAAGGGCTACCGATCGGCCCAATGGCAAAGCGCATGAGGGGCGACAGGATCATGGACTTACCCGACGATATCTTCACCGAGCCCGACGACGTCGACCCCGAAACGCTCGCCAATCTCGGCCCGCTGGCACGCCTTGCCGGCGTATGGGAAGGCCAGCGCGGGGTCGATATCAATCCCAAGGCCGACGGCCCCGAAACGCGCCAATATTATGAGCGTATCGAAATGCAGCCGATCGACCCACAGGCGAACGGACCGCAGCTATTCTATGGCCTGCGCTATCACCAGCATGTGAACACGCGCGAGGAAAAGATCAGCTTCCACGATCAGGTCGGATACTGGCTTTATGAGGCATCGACGGGGCTGATCCTGCAAACGCTGGCAATTCCGCGCGGACAGATCGCCATTGCTTCAGGGCATGCCGAACCTGACGCCAAGCGGCTGGTAGTAAAAGCGGAGCGCGGCCAGACCGAATATGGCATCTGCTCGACAAGCTTCCTCGACCTCGCCTTTCGCACCGACAGCTACCAGTTGACGATCGATTTCCACGACGATGGATCGTGGAGCTATGTTTCGGATACGATGCTGATGGTGAAGGGCCGCGATACGCTGTTTCAGCATCGCGATCGCAACAAGCTGGTTAAAATCGCCGAACCAGATCTCAACCCCTGGGCGAAGATCGTCCGGAGCGGCGCTGCGCCCTAGGTTTCAAAGCGACGGATGCTTTCGAGGTCGCCGCGTTCGAGCGGCGCGGTAAACCACAGCCCGCCGCGTCCCCCGCGCGACCAGCGCACGATGGCGCGGCGCTTGATGCCGCCGGCCAGGACGACCTGAAATTGCTTGCCGACTTCCAGATGGTCGCCATGGATGTAGCCGGCGCCGTTTTGCGACATATCGACGAGTTCGATCTCGCTCGTCACGCCTTCCTCGCTCACTGCCTGCGCCCGCGTGTGGACGGGCAACCGCGGGGCGCGATAATCGCCCGCGCGCTGTTCGGCGGCGAGCCGCTTGAGCACGCCAGCGCCATCGACCTCTTCATCAAGCGTAACGCCGCAGCGGCCGTCCTTCGACCAGACGACCTTCGCGTCGAAAACCACTGTGTCGGACAAGGCGATCTGCAGCCGCTCGCCGACCGCGATCGGCACGTCGGCCGACAACATCATTCCGCGATCGGACAGGTTGCGCACGAGCCACAAGCCGACATCGCCGTCGCGAACGACTTTTGCGATCCGGCACACGGTGCGGAACCGGTCGGTACCGCGGCGATCGCCTTCGGCCCCGACATCATGCTGCTCTGCCAAGCTCGAGAAGCGTGGTTTATTCATTCCATCCTCCTCTTTCCAGAAAAACGCCCAGACAGAGATTAAGTTGCTATCGACTTTTACTAACGTTCTTATTCGACTGAATCACAATATTCGATTTGCGCTAATTACTCAACGGGGTTGCGACTTTTAGTTAACAGAACATCAATAAATTAACCCGACCTCGCAATCATCATCACCGCCGAATATGAATAAATTTCTCATTTTGCATAATTTAACGGTGCCAAATCGGCGGCATTAAGAACGAAATTGGGTAAATCGCGTATATCAGCGACGGCGCGGCTTACGGCCGTCCGCTGGAAAGATCGTGCCTTCGAGTTGCGCCTGACCGCGCGGGCCTTCGTCAGTCCCGTGAAAGCCGCATCGCGGCGCCACCGCCGGGTGCAAGCCATAGCTTGTAGCTGTCGCCCTTCTTCACCTTGACCGTGTCATAGGCGATGCGGTGGCGCGCATCGGTCAGATAGGTCGCGCCCTCGCCATCCTTCCAGATCGTCGCGGTATAGGTCTTACCGGGTTCGAGGAAATCGAAGTTCAGCGTGAGCGTGCGTTCGGTCGCGTCGTTGACCCCGCCGACATACCAGTCGGCGCTGCGACGATCCTTGCGCGCGAAAATCGCATAATCGCCGACCTCGCCCGCGATCAGACGGCTTTCGGACCAGTCGGCCGGGACCGCCTTGATGAATTCCAGCTCGCGCGGATATTTCTCCAGATTCTCGATGAAGTCGGCGGCCATCTGGATCGGCGAATAGATGGCGAGGTAGAGCCCGAGCTGCTTTGCGAGCGTCGAGGCGAGCGGCGCCTTGTTCGCGCCCTCTAGGCTCAGCACGCCCGGGGTGAAGTCCATCGGCCCCGACAGCATGCGCGTATAGACGAGCGTCGGTTCATGGTCCGGGCCATTCGCGAAAGCGCCCCATGCGTTATATTCCATTCCGCGCGCGCCCTCGCGCGCGACCCAGTTGGGATAGGTGCGGCGAAGACCCGTATCCTTGATCGGTTCGTGCGGATTGACCGCGACATGATATTTGGCGGCGGTTTCGACGACCTTCAGATGATGCTGCACTTGCCGCTGGCCGTCGTGCCATTCCATCGCGGTCGTCCCCGGTGTCGCGCCGGGGGCAATGATCCCGCCCGCGTCGGCGACATAGCCGGTCTTGACCGTGCCGACGCCGAGCTGGCCATAGAGCTTCATCGCGTCGTCGAGCTGTGCCTCATAGACTGCGATATTGCCGCCGGTTTCATGATGGCCGATCAGCTGCACGCCCTTTTTGCGCGCATAATCGGTGACTGCCTTCAGGTCGAAATCGGGGGTCGCCTGGATAAAGCTGAATTCGTCGCCGTGGCCGAACCAATTGCCGTTCCAGCCCTTGTTCCAGCCCTCGACGAGCACGCCGCCGAAGCCGTGTTGCGCGGCGAAGTCGATATATTGCTTCGTCCGCTCGGTGGTCGCGCCGTGCTTCGGCCCCTCGGCCCAGCTCCAGTCGCCGCGGATCATCCCCCACCAGATGCCGATATATTTCATCGGCTTGAACCAGCTGACGTCGCCCAGCTTGTTCGGTTCGTTGAGGTTGAGTTCGAGGTCGCTTTCGACCAGCCCCGACGCGTTGTCGGCGATGCGGATGGTGCGCCAGGGCGTCGCAAACGGCAGGTCGCGCACGACGCGCGGCCCCTTCGACGAGGGCGACAGGGTGGCGCGGAACTTCTGTCCCTCGGCGCGCTTGAACCACATGCCGGCATAATCGATGAGCGCGGCTTCGTGGAACGCCAGATGCGTTCCATCGTCGAGGCGCATCGTAATCGGCGTGTGCGCGGTCGCGACCGCGTTGATCGGGGTCTTTTGATAATTCTGCTCGTAGCGGTTCCACTCGCCGCCGGTGATCCACCATGCGGTGCCCTTGGGCGCGATGTCGAATTCGGTGATTTCGTCGATGATCTTCGCGGTCGGGAGCCCCGCTTGTTCGGGCAGCTCGTAGCGGAAGCCGATACCGTCGTCGAAGAGGCGGAAGCGCACGTTCATCGTATGGCCGCCCCAGCTCTTGTCCTGGCGGAAGCGGACGAGCAGCTCATTGTGCCGGTCGCGCACGAAGCGGCGCTCGCCCCACGGCTGTTCCCAGCGCGTGTCGCCGCTCGCGCGCTCGACGCTTTCGATCGTAAAGCCGCGCTGCAGCCCGATGCGGTCGGCGAGGATGAAGCCGAGCTTCGACGGCGCGATCAACAGCTTGCCCTTGCGCGACAGCGACCAGGTCGGACGCTGGTCGTTGTCAGTCGACACGGCGAGCGTGATGGCGCCGTCCGGCGACGAGGCCGTCTGCTCGGGCCGTTTGTCCTGCGCGAAGGCGGGCGCCGCTGCCACGGCGAGCAGCGGGAGGGCGGCGAACAGGCTACGCATCAATTTGTTCCTTCGAGTTTCAGCCAGAGAGCGCCGCACGGCGGCAGATGCGCCGGATCGGCGCCGTTGAGCGCAGCGACGGGCGTGCCGCCCTGCCCGTGGTCGGCGATATCGATCGCCCTGCCACCGAGATTGAAGAGGCAGCGGACATGCTCGCCGTCGGCGATGCGGTCGAAACCGAGCAGATCGCCCTCGGCGATCCAGCGCGCGTCGCGGCCGAGGCGCAGTGC
>CAUUIU010000139.1:0-7805 GCA_963545025.1 uncultured Sphingopyxis sp.
AGATCGCTCAGTGTCTCGTGGGCTCGGAGATGTGTATAAGAGACAGCAAGAGTGCGCGGCGAACGGGAATCAGGTCGGTCATGGGGAGGGGCCTCGGCTGGCGATGGGATGACGCGGCCGCCCTAGGCGTGCGCCAGCCTGATCGCAAGCCCGAGACCCGGCTTTTTAGAGGCCGAGCGCCGCCGCGATCTGGTCCCAGCGCACCAGCTTGAAATTCTGCGCCTTGGGTTCGTTATGTCCATCTTGCGCGAGGAAGATCCCGTCGGGATAGGCCGCCCCGAAATTGCCCGCGACCGCCTCGATCCCGTCGGTTTCGCTCGTCGCGCCGAAGGCTCCCGCCGCGACCGCGAAGCGCCCGACATAATCCATGCCGGGCAGCTTGAAGACGGCATAGGCGTTGTCGCCCTGGCTCGACACGAGCAGGTAGCGCTGGCCCTTGTGGTCGATCGTCGCGAGGCCCTCGACATCGGCGACGAGGCGCTGGTTGTCGACCGGCGCGACCATGCGCGCGGTGGCGGCGCCGCCATTGCGTTCGAGTTTCCACACGCCGGCGTCTTCCTCGCCGACGTAGAGCGTGTCGCCGTCGAAGACGCAGCCTTCGGACTGCGTCGGGATCTTATACTGCCATTCGGTCGCGAAGCTCGGCTTGCCCTCTACCGTCAGCGTACCGACGCGCACCGTGCCGTCCTTGACGATCAGCGCGGCCGTCAGCGGCGCGCCCGGCGCGCTCTTCTTGAGGCAGAGGCCATAAGCCTCGCCTGTGCCCGCTGCAGCGCGGCCGATGGCGGTGATCGCGGGCTTGTCGGCGTCGAGGCGGAAGACCGCCAGATGCGCGTTCACCCCGTCGTTGCGATCGCTCGCGACGATGATGTTGCCCGCAACATCGACATTGTTGACGAGCCCGCCCTTGATGAAGGCGATGTCCTTGCCCGACAGGTCATAGAGGTGAATGCCTGCCTTCTTGTCGGTCGCGACGATCAGCGCGCGGTTCGGATTGGCGGGGTCGACCCAGATCGCCGGATCGTCGGCGGCATCGGCGCGGCCGGTGCCGACCGGCGCGGTCTCGCCGGTCGCGGTGACCGCAACCGGCGGCAGGCCGGTGATGACGGGCGCGGCCTGCTGCGCGGCGCATCCGCCGGCCATCGCGGCAAAAGCGAGCGAAGTCAGCAGCTTCCATTTTCCGGTTCCGGCCATTGCGATTCCCCCAGTTTGCACGCGCGTCGAAACGCCTTGGCCGCGCCCCGTTCCAGCAAAGCGAAAGCGCGTCAATCCCACAATATTTCTGTCATCGATGCGTCGCGATAGCGTCACGAAGGGCGCCGCAAACTGTCACACGGCCCCCCTAGACGCCCGGCAACCACAAAGGGGGGTAACGCTATCATGATTCGCTCTTCCAGCCTGCAATCCGCCGCTGCTCTCGCTCTCGCGATGGCCCTTGCCAGCCCCGCCGCCGCGCAGGAAGCACCGGTTCAGAACGAAGATATCACGATCACGACCTCGCAGGACATCGTCGTCCTCGGCAGCGTCGGCTATCGCAACCGCAGCGACGAAGCCGAACCCGTCCTCTCCTATGACAGCGAGTTCTTCCAGCGCTTCGAGCCGCTGACCGCGGGTGACGCGTTGAAGCGCGTGCCGTCGGTGACCTTCCTGTCGGACGTCATCGAAAGCGACGGCGCGCGGCTGCGCGGCCTGCCGCCGGGCTATACCCAGATCCTGATCAACGGCGAGCGCGTCCCCGGCAATAGCGAAGACCGCAGCTTCTTCATGGACCGCATCCCGGCCGAGTTGATCGACCGCGTCGAAATCGTCCGTTCGTCGTCGGCGCGCCGCACCGGCGACGCGATCGCGGGCACGATCAACATCGAACTGCGCAACGGCTATGAGCTCGACGGCGGCTATGTCCGCGCCGGCGCGCTCTATTTCGACGACGAAGAATTCGAACCCAGCCTCGGCGCGGTCTATGGCGGTGCAGTCGGTCCGGGCCGCCTGCTCGTCGGCGTGAACGTCCAGGGGCGCCACAACCCCAAGCAGAAATATTCGCTGCGCTATGGCGAATCGCCCGAAAACGACCCGGACTTCACGAGCGATTTCGACAATCGCGAAGACCAGAGCGACGTGCGCGACGGCAAGGATTATTCGGCCAACGCCAGCTATGAGGTCGATGGAGAAACCACCGATTTCCGGATCAGCGGCTTCTATGTCCGCACCGACCGGACCGAAACCGAGCGCAGCTTCGAATATGACGATCCCATCGCGACCACCGGCCCGATTCCTGACGGCAACCTTGCCAGCGACAACGCCAATGTGAACGAGATCGATCAGGAAAATTACAGCTTCGACGCCAAGGTCTCGCACGAATGGTCGCTCGGCAAGACGTCGCTGCGCCTCGGCTATGCGCGCTTCGACGACAAGCAGCGCGAAACCGAATATGAGGTCGGCTTCGACGTCGATTATGACGAGGGCGAAGTGCCCGAATTCGAGCAGGCTTTCACCGCCACCGACATCACCGACAAGGAATTCACCGCAAAGTTCGATCATGAATTCGAGATCGGCAACGATATCCAGATCGTCGTTGGCGGTCTCTATCAGGACAAGAAGCGCAATACGTCGATTCTTGACGCCGGTGACGACGATGAATTTCCCGGTCTGGAAGGCACCTACGACCAGTTCGTCGACAATCCGACCGACCTTGCGGTGGCCTTCGACGAGCTCGAGCCTACCGACGGCGGCGTCAACCGCATCAAGGAACGGCGCCTTGACGGTTTCGCGCTGGTGCAGGGCAAGACGGGCGGGCTGACTTGGGAGGCGGGCATCCGCTATGAAACCACGAAACTCGACATCACCGACTTCACCGAAGCGGCCGAATTCCCGACGCAGGACAATAAATATAACAAGTGGCTGCCGTCGGCCTCGATCAAGTTCGACCTGACGCCGCGCGACCGCATCACCGCGTCAGTCGCGCGCACCAACCGCCGGCCCGACTTCAATTTCATCTCGCCGGCACTGCTGGAGGAAGAAGCGGCCGACAACGACCTGCTGGGCAATCCGCAGCTCGATCCCGAAACCGCCTGGGGCATCGATGTGGGCTATGAACGCCGCATCGGGAACCGCGGGATCGTCGGCATCAACGCCTTCTATCGCGACGTGACCGACCTTATCGAACTCACCAACACGGGCGAGTTCGGTTCGGAAACCGACTTGGGCGATCCCAACGATCCCGACGACGACGAAATCACCTACATCTACCAGCCGCAGAATGTCGGCAACGGCAAGGTGTGGGGCGTGGAATTCGACCTCTCGACCGACCTCGGCTTTTTGGGCCTGCCCAACACGGGCGTCTTCGGCAACATCTCGTGGCTCGACAGCGAGATCACCGATTTTGCGGGTAAGCGCCGCTTCAACGGCCAGTCCGACTATGTCTATAACGTCGGCTTCATCCAGGATCTGCCGCAGTGGGGCGTCGCTTTCGGCGCGACACACCGCAAGCAGGGCGCGGCCTTCGACCGCGTGATCGGTGAGGAAATCCGCACGACCTATGGCGCCGACCTTGAAATCTTCGTCGAAAAGCGTTTCGGCAAGAGCTTCACGATCCGCGCCGTCGGCTCGAACCTGCTCGACGGTGCCAAGCGCGAGGCGTTCAACAAGTTCGACAATCTCGACGATCAGGCCGCGCGCGATTTCGACGAATATGAACTCGAAAGCGAAACCGCGGGTCCCGTCTTCCAGTTGATCGCGCGCTACGCTTTTTAAAGGCTTTCCGACGGCCGGCGCTCAGTCCCTTGGGCGCCGGTCGTTGGAAATAAATATATCTTTGAGCTGCAGCTTTGGGGTGGGGAGCGGCCGTGCGCTATCCCCGCTTCGTCATCCCGGACTTGATCCGGGATCCATAGCCGCACCGTCGCACCGTCGTCGTGAATCCCGGATCAAGTCCGGGATGACGATGATGGATAGGGCAGCTTACGGTCGAAAACCGCCACAGCTCACCCAATATGCTTGAAAATCCAGCCGATGCTCGCGCCGCCCGCCGGCGCGCTGCCGGTGACGACCAGCTGTTCGCACGGGTACGGGCGGCCGTCGCCGTCGACCCACAGGCTTTCCTCGATATCGAGCGTGCCCTCCGAGGTGCGGAACTGCCAGAGCGGGCCGCCGTTGATGCGCAGCAGCGCGCCCAGCTTGTCGGCGGTCAGGCTGGCGCTGATGTTGCGGCCGAGGTGAAAGCGTAGCGCAAAACCCTTGTCGCCCTTGCGCCGGCTGCGCGGGGCGGGCAGCAGCATATCCTCGCCGCGCAGCTCGCGGCCGTTGGGCGACAAGATCAGCAGGCGGCGGTGGATCAATCCGTGGCGCCGCGCATAGCCGTCGTGGCTCATCTCGAGCCGGCTGCCCTGCGGCGTTTCGCGCCGGTCGAGCTCGACCTCGGTCACGCCCTTGCCAAGCGAACCGTTGGTCAGGATCGCCGTCGAGTTGCTGTCGCCGACGATCAAGGTCGAATGGGCAGCGGTGGTGCGCAGCCCGCGCGCGAGGTCGGCGGGAATTGTCGCGCCGGTCAGCGCGGCACCGCCGCAGTTGACGACGATGCGCTCGTCGCCGTCGCTCAGCTCGAAGGCTAGGGTCGAAGCGCAGCCCGCCTCGGTCACCCGCGCGATGGGCGGCGGCGCTGCGTCGGCGAGCAGTACGACCTTGTTCGCGACGAGCCGCTGATAACCCCAGTCGCGCGCCTGTTTCAGCGGGCGGGTACGGACGCCGCTCGCGGCGATGATCGCCTGGATGCGGTCGGCGCGGGTCGCGCCGCTGCCCTGCCAATTGCCCATGCCGCCGTCGCTGTGGACGAGGCCAAGCAGCGCAGGAACGGCGCGGGCCAGGACTTCCTGAAGGAAGGGCGGCACTTCCATCCGGCGCATGTCGTAGATGCGCACGAGCATCGAAAGTGCCATGATCGCGTCGAGCTGCGCCTGCGGCGAGCGCGAGATATTGCCGCCATCGGCGTAGAAGCTGGTTTCGAGGACCTTGCGCAGCCCCGCCTCGCCGAACACCTGCCGCGGCTCGCCGCCGGGCATCAGCAGCGATGCGGCGACGATGCCCGTCCACGCGACCATCTGGCCGGTGCCGGGGCGCGTCTTGTCGGCAACGCGGTCGAGGTGGCGTGCCGCGCGCGCGAGATGGTTGAGCACCGCCGAGCGATAGACGAGGTCGCTCGATGACAGGATCAGCGGGGCATGCGCGGCCCAGAACAGGATGCGCCAGGCTGTGTTGTCGGCTTTCCACGCCGGTTCGCTCACCGCTTCGCCATGGACGCCCAGCCAGTGGCGCACGACGGCTTCGGCGATCGGAACGCCGTCGGCGCGTGTGCCCGTCGCGGCAAGATCGCGCAGCCAGGCGAAGCTGTGCAGATAGTCGGCAAAGGTCGGCGCCACGTCGAGCGCGGCGAAATCGAGGTCGCCGAGCGAGAGCTTCAAACCGCGATGGAGGAAATGGCCGGCGCGGATCGCCGTGCCCGCGCGCGCGTCGCCGGGGACGGGGTCGACCGGTACACCGAGCAGCTTCAGCGGAAACCGGCCCTTGAGCCGCAGAGCGTGGAGCGGGGTGCGCCAGGTCAGCCGGGTGATATAGTTGGAAACGCGGTCGCCGAGCGACAGTCCCTTGTCGGCTGGCAGGCGGATCAGGCGCTTGCCGGGCTCGATCGAATCGTCGATCGGCGCGGCGTCGGAGCCGAGTTCGAGCGGCGGGTCGGCAGGGGCAGCGTTGGGCGATCTCCCCTCCATCGATCAGGCGCCGCGCAAGCGCCGGATATTGTCGGCATAGGCGTCGGGGCCGCCCTTGAAGGTCGCGGTGCCCGCCACCAGCACGTCCGCGCCGGCCGCTATCGCCAGCGGGGCGGTGCCCGCGTCGATGCCGCCGTCGACCTCCAGCCTGATGTCGCGGCCCGACTTCTCGATCATCTTCTTGACCGCCTCGATCTTGCGAAGCTGGCTCGAAATGAAGCTCTGGCCGCCGAACCCCGGATTGACGCTCATGATCAGCACCAGGTCGATGTCGTCGATCAGATAGTCGAGCATCTTGGCCGGCGTCGCCGGGTTAAGCGATACGCCGGCCTGTTTGCCCAGCGACTTGATGTGCTGGACGGTGCGGTGGATATGCGGGCCCGCTTCGGGATGGACGGTGATGATGTCGGCGCCCGCTGCGGCAAAGGCGTCGAGGAAATGGTCGATCGGGCTGATCATCAGATGGACGTCGAAGGGCAGGCTGGAATGCGGGCGCAGCGCCTTCACCACCGCCGGGCCGATCGTCAGGTTCGGCACATAATGGCCGTCCATCACGTCGATATGGACCCAGTCGGCGCCCGCCGCCTCGATCGCGCGCACTTCTTCCCCCAGCCGCGCGAAATCGGCGCTGAGGATCGAGGGGGCGATGCGGACGGAAGGCGGTGCGGCGGTCATGGACCGGCCTTAACCATCAAGCGAGTCGGGGGCAAGCGGGGTGGGGCGGCAATGGTGGAAAAGCTCTTGGTGGCGGCTAACGACCGGTTGCGGACATTGATTATGACACATAAAAGATCGTGTGCTCGGGATTGAAGCTCTTCTAGTCATCGGCCTCGTTGCAGGTTTCTTTGCGGGCATGGTAATCCCAAGCCACAAGATTGGCTGCTTGGCCTTATTGCCGGTTCCAATCGCCATGATAGCCTACATAAGCAGATGGCAGAGCCAGCACCCAGAAAACCTCCGTTCTACGAGCGGACTGGACTTCCTGTTTGGACCTCTTTGGCCGTCGTTAGGAGCTATCGCAGGCTTCTACCTCGGTAGATTTGTCCGAGCACGATATTTCGGACTTTAGGAAAAGGCAGCTTCCCACCCCAAAGCAGCCGTCCCCTCGACCGCTGGCTACCGCCAGCGCCAGCCGCCTTCGGTTTTGGCACGGTAAATCGGCATCGGGGCAAGGCCCGCGAGGATGACCGCGACCGTCATCGCGATCGGCCGGCCCTGCAGCAGCACCGCGAGCCCGGCGATCATCGCGACATGCAGGCCCAGGAAAAACCAGCCCTCCCAGGTGAAGGGCAGGCCGGTGCCATAGCCGCGGTTCTTGGCGCGAAACCAGGGGCCCTTGCGCATCACCAGGTGCAGCATGTCAGCTTTCCTCCTTCGCTGGCCGCCCGCGCTTGGCGGGCGCCGACGGCTTCACGCCGATGCCGCGCCGTCCGAGCGCTTCGCGCAGCAATATTTCGATCTCGGCATTGGCGCTGCGCAATTCGTCCGCCGCCAGCCGCTCGATCGCGGCGTAGAGCGCCGGATCGAGACGGAGGGCAAAGGCTTTCTTGGCAGACGCGGGCATGATCGCTCTCGGCGGGCCGGCTCAGTAGAGCGAGCCGGCGTTGACCACCGGCTGGGTGTCGCGCTCGCCGCAGAGGACAACCATCAGGTTCGACACCATCACCGCCTTGCGCTCGTCGTCGAGGTCGACGACGCCCTTTTCGGACAGCTGGGTCAGTGCCATCTCGACCATCGTCACCGCGCCCTCGACCAGCTTCTTGCGCGCTGCGATCACCGCCTCGGCCTGCTGGCGGCGCAGCATCGCGCCTGCGATCTCCTGCGCATAGGCGAGGTGCGTCAGCCCGCATTCGTCGACGGTGATGCCGGCAACATCCAGCCGCTCGATCAGCGCCTTGCGCAGTTCGACCCCGACCTCATCATGATTGCCGCGCAGCGTGACTTCCTGATGCTCGATGTCGTCATAGGGGTAGCGCGAGCCGATCGAGCGCACCGCGGCCTCGATCTGCGCCATCACGAATTCCTTGTAATCGTCGACGTCGAACA
>CAUUIU010000140.1:0-7787 GCA_963545025.1 uncultured Sphingopyxis sp.
GGTCAGCCGCATCTTCTTGCGCGGATAGGCGAGGATATCGATCAGCGAATAATAAAGCTCGACCTCCTCGTGCGGCACGCGACCGACGAAATGGATGCGATCCGCCACGGGCGACGCGAGCGCCTGCGCCTTCAGTGCCGCCTCGCGTGGGCCCCCGCCGACGAGCAGCAACTGCGCCGCAGGCTGCGCCGCGACGAGCGCGGGCATCGCGGCGATCAGGTCGTCGATTCCTTCATAATCGTAAAAGCTGCCGATAAATCCGATCACCGCGTCGCTTGCAGCCAGGCCGAGCTTGTCTGCCAGCGCATCGTCGCGCGGCGGCGGATCGCCGAACAACTCCAGGTCGACGCCATTCGGCGACACGGTGATCTTGTCCGCCTCAATCCCGCGCGCGATCAGGTCGCCGCGCAAGCCTTCGCAGATCACCGCGACGGCATCGGCCGATTCCACCGCATGGGTTTCGAGCCGCTTGATCAGATGATAGCGCAGGCCGCCCTCGCGCCCGGTGCCGTTGCCGACCGCCGCATCTTCCCAAAAAGCGCGGATTTCATAGATCACTGGAATGCCGAGCCGCTTGCCGACGCGCAGCGCCGCCAAAGCATCGAGCACAGGTGAATGCGCGTGGAGCAGGTCGGGCTGCCATTCCTCGACCAGCGCCTCGACCCGCGCGGCGAGCGCACCGATTTCGCGCCATTCACGGATCGGCGAAGGCGCCGGCGCGATCGGCGGCGTGCGATAGAAGGTCAGGCCGTCGACCGTCTCGACCGGCGGTCCGGGCACCGGATGCCGTACCCCGGTCACCCCCGCTACCGCCCATCCCTTCGCCGCCTGCGCCTTCATCAAGGCGCGGGTGCGAAAGGTGTAGCCGCTATGCGCGGGAAGGCTGTGATCGAGGACGTGTAAAATTCGGGTCATCGGCCAAGCCTCTGCCATATAAGCCTTAACGCGGCGTCAACCCAGATGGCGTAGGGCCTCGGCTTGGCCCCCTTGGGCCGGAAGAGGATTTCGGGCAAGCTGCATCGATGGTCGACAATTTATCCATTGCCCTGACCCATGTGCTGATGGCGATCGCATTGTGGCGGATGCTGTATCGCGACGACCTCGATCACGAGGTCAGCCCGCGCACGCAATGGCAGCAGCGCCAGACCGCCGAACAGGCCGAACAGGACGCGCGCCCCGATGCGTGACCTGGCTTTCGTCGCCTTTCTCTTCGCTTTCATCGGCATCGGCTTTCGCCGGCCGTTCCTGTTCGTGCTCGCCTTCTGCTACATCGATATCGTCGCGCCGCAGCGGCTCAGCTATTTCCTCATCAACTCGATCCCGATCTCGCTGATCGTCTTCGGGCTGGCGATTGTCGGCTGGATCGCGGCCGACGACAAGCGGGATACCAGATGGTCGGGGCGGCAGTCCCTGCTTGTCGTGCTGCTGCTCTATTGCTGGATGACGACGATTTACGCCGACTTCCCGGTCGAAGCCGCCGACAAATGGGCGTGGGTGTGGAAGGCGCTCGTCTGGGCCATCTTCCTGCCATTGACGCTGCGCACCAAGCTCCGGATCGAGGCGCTGGCGCTGATCATGCTGCTTTCGGCGGCGTCGATCGCGATCGCGGGCGGGATCAAGACGGCGGCGGGCGGCGGCGGCTACGGCTCGCTCCAACTGCTGCTCAACGAAAATTACGGCCTCTACGAAGGCTCGATCATGTCGACGGTCGGCATCGCGATCATTCCGCTGATCCTCTGGTACCGCCGCCACGGCACGATCTTCCCGTCCGACTGGCGCGTGTCGCTCTTTTGCTTCGCGCTCTGCTTCGCCTGCATGTTGCTGCCGGTAGGGACGCAGGCGCGCACCGGGCTCGTCTGCCTCGTCGTGCTTGCCGTCCTCTCGCTGCGCGCGGTCAAGCACCGCGTCCTCTATATGGCGGGCGCGGTGCTGCTCGCGTCCGCCGCAATTCCCTTCCTGCCCGAAAGCTATACCGCGCGCATGGAAACGATCCGCGACCATAGGGCCGATGAATCGGCCTCGACGCGCGTCGCGGTGTGGGCGTGGACATGGGACTATGCGAAGGACAATCCGTTCGGCGGCGGGTTCAACGCCTATCTGCAGAACCAGCTCCGCGTCGAACGCGCGGCAAGCACGAACACAAACGCTGCGCCGCAGGAGGCCGCCCCCGCGGTCTATGAGGACAAGGCACGCGCCTATCATTCGAGCTATTTCGAGATGCTCGGCGAGCAGGGTTATCCGGGTCTGCTGCTGTGGCTGATCCTGCAGGCGATCGGCATTCTCCAGATGGAAAGGCTGCGCCGCCGCTATCTCAAGACGCGCCGCGCCGAGGAACAGTGGATCGCCCCGCTCGCGACGGCGCTCCAGCACGGGCACCTCGTCTATATGGTCGGCTCGCTCTTTGTGGGCATCGCGTTCCAGCCCTTCATCTACATGATGCTCGCGCTCGAAATCGGGCTGACGACCTATTGCCGGCGCCGCGAAAAGGAATCGGGCTGGCGCCCGCTGATGGCACGCCCGGCGCAGGTTCCATCGCGGCACGCGCTGCCCGGCGCGCCCTGATACGGAACCAAAGCACAGGTCGGCGCGCTGATGCCCCATGTCCGCGCCCCGGCTCATCCATGTCGACGACAGCCTTCCGGGCATCAGCCGCACGCGGTCGGGCGTGGGCTGGAAATACCGCGACGCCAAGGGAAAGCTGATCCGCGACCGCGAGGAAATCGACCGCCTCAACGCAATCGCGCTGCCCCCCGCCTATGAGGATGCCTGGTTCTGTCCCGCACCCAACGGCCATATCCTCGCCACGGGTTACGACGCGCGCGGACGCAAGCAATATCGCTATCACCCCGATTTCCGCCTTGCGCGCGAAGCCGACAAATATGATCGCTGCGCCGCCTTCGGCCACGCGCTCCCGTTGCTGCGCGCCCGGCTCGAGGCCGATCTGAATCGCCGGACGCTCTGCTCCGAACGTGTCGTCGCGGCGGTCGTGCGATTACTCGATCTGGCTGCGCTCCGCGTCGGCAACGAGCAATATGTCGCGGCGAACAAGAGCTTCGGCGCGACGACGCTGCGCCAGCGCCACGCCAAGCTCACCGGCAAGACGCTTCGCCTCAGCTACCGCGCCAAGGGTGGCGCGAAGAAGGATGTGACGATCAGCGACCGTAGTCTCACCACGCTCGTCCGCCGGCTCCAGGATCTGCCCGGCCAGAATCTCTTTCAATATGAGGATGCCGGTGACGTCTGCGCGGTCGCGTCTGAGGATGTGAACGCCTATATCCGCGAGGCGATGGGCGGCGAGTTCAGCGCCAAGCATTTTCGCACCTGGACCGCGAGCGTCGAAGCCTTCGCCTTCCTCCATGACGCGCCCGAGCCCCCGACCTTGAAGGCGGTGCTCGAACATGTCGCCGACCGCCTGGGCAATACGCCAGCGATCGCACGCAAAGCCTATGTTCACCCCGCGATGCTCGCTGCGGCGCAGGAGCGCGCCGACTTTGCCGCCACGGCCGGACCGCTGCCGCGTGCGACCAAATATCTTTCGCGTTACGAACGCGGTTTTTTGACCTATCTGGATCGCGCGCCCGGTGCCGCGGCGCTGCTGCGTTCCGCCTGACCTGCCAAAGAGGACCCCAAGGCCCCCATGAGCTTTTCCATTCTGACCGTCGCCAAGACCGCTGCTGCAAAGGCGCCTGCCACGAAAACCGCCGCGGCGACCAACCCGCTCGAAGACTTGCGACTGTGGTGGGAAGCCAGCGTCGCCTGGGTGAACAGCCATTGGCTGCAGATCGGCATCGCGATCGCCGCCGGCCTCGCCATCTATTTCCTGCTGTCGATGATCCGCACCTTCGCCTTGAAGCATGCGCAGTCGGCCGAGGGCGAGATGACGCTGACCCACATCGCCGGGCGCGTGATCCACAAGACCAAGTCAACCGTGCTCGCGATCGTCGCGATCCGCCTCGTCGCGGGTTACGCGAACCCTCCCGCGATGATCATGCAGGTCATCCAGTTCGTCTTCACCATCGCCGTCGTGCTGCAGGTCGCGATCTGGGTGCGCGAGATCGTGCTCGGGCTGATCCAGCGCCGCGCCGCCGAGGGGAACAACGAGACGCTGAGCAATGCGATGGGCATCATCCGCCTGCTGATCAGCGTCGCGCTGTTCGCAATCGCGACGATCGTGATCCTCGACAATATGGGGGTCAATGTCACCGGCCTGATCGCCGGCCTCGGCATCGGCGGCATCGCCATCGGCCTCGCCGCGCAGGGCATATTTTCCGACCTTTTCGCGTCGCTGTCGATCATCTTCGACCGGCCATTCCGCGTCGGCGAGACGATCAAATATGACACGAGTACCGCAACCGTCGAACGCATCGGCCTCAAGAGCACGCGCCTGCGCTCCCTCAACGGCGAATTGCTGGTGATCTCGAACACCAACTTGCTGAGCAAGGAGATCACCAATTTCGCGCATCTCCACCGCCGCCGCATCACCTTCAAGATCGGCGTCATCTATCAGACGACGCCCGCAATGCTGCGCGACCTGCCCGCCTTGCTCGAAGAACAGGTGATCGCCGGGGGCCACGAATTCATTCGCTCAAGCTTCCTGAGCTTCGGCGCGTCGAGCCTCGATTTCGAATTGCTCTTCGACGTTTTCAGTGACGATTTCGATGTCGTCGCCGGAGCACGGACCGACATCGGCATCCGCCTGTTCGAAGCGATGACGCGCGCCGGCTACGGCTTCGCCTATCCGACCCAGACCAGCTTCACTGCGGCGCCCGACGGCACGATGATCATGCCCTATCCCGAGTCCCCGAAACCCAAGTCGGGCACGGCAAAGGCCGCCAAGCCCGCCTGACGCTACGGCGCCGTAGCACCGCCGCTAGGGCCTTGTGCAAGGCGGCAAGACAGGCCTAGAACGCGCCCCGAACCAATGATCGAGGGGATAGCCGATGGCCACAATCACGCCGCAGGAACTGCAAACCAAGGTCGGTGAGCATCTGGGTACGTCGGATTGGGTGCTCGTCGATCAGGAGATGATCAACAAGTTCGCCGACGCCACGGGCGACCACCAGTTCATCCATATCGACGAGGAAAAGGCCAAGCTGACGCCGTTCGGCGGCACCATCGCGCACGGCTTCCTCACCCTCTCGCTGATGCCGCTCCTCGGGCAGAGCACCGACGGCCCCAAGGTCGGCGGCGTCAAGATGGGCGTCAATTACGGCTGCAACAAAGTCCGCTTCCTGTCGCCCGTCCGCTCGGGCAAGCGCGTGCGCAGCCACATCAAGCTGCTCGAGCTCGAGGAAAAGCGCCCCGGCCAGTGGCAGCAGACCAATGAAGTCTCCGTCGAGATCGAGGGCGAGGAAAAGCCCGCTCTGATCGCCGAATGGATCAGCCAGTTTTTCGTTTGAGCACCGCCCTCCCCGGCAAAGATTCTGCCAAACTCTTCGAAGAGGAATTAGATCATGCGTGACGCCGTCATCGTCTCCACCGCCCGCACCCCGCTGACCAAAGCGGCCCGCGGCTCGTTCAACAACACCCTCGCCCCGACGCTCGGCGCCCATGCGGTTCGCGCTGCGGTCGAGCGCGCCGGTGTCGAAGGCGGCGAGATCGACGACGTCGTCTTCGGCGCCGCGATGCAGCAGGGTTCGCAGACGATGAACGTTGCGCGCCTGATCGCGCTGCGCGCCGGCCTGCCCGTCACCGTTCCCGGCATGTCGATCGACCGCCAGTGCTCGTCGGGCCTGATGACGATCGCAACCGCCGCAAAGCAGATCATCGTCGACCGTCAGGACATCGCGGTCGCTGGCGGCATCGAGTCGATCTCGAAGGTCAGCGGCAGCGGCAAGGTGTTCATCGAAACCGACGCCGAGCTGATCGCGATGCACAAGGACACCTATATGCCGATGATCGGCACCGCCGAGGTCGTCGCCAAGCGTTACAACATCAGCCGCGAAGCGCAGGACGAATATTCGTTCCAGTCGCAGCAGCGCACTGCCGCCGCGCAGGCCGCGGGCAAATATGACGACGAGATCGTCGCCTGCAACGCGACCATGGCGGTGGTGAACAAGGAAACCAAGGAAGTCAGCTTCCAGGATGTCGTCGCGAACAAGGACGAGTGCAACCGCCCCGACACCACGCTCGAAGGCCTTTCGAGCCTGAAGCCGGTGATGGGCGAAGGCTTCTCGATCACCGCGGGCAACGCCAGCCAGCTCGCCGACGGTGCATCGGCCGCGGTGCTGATGGAAGCCAAGGTCGCCGAAAAGAAGGGCCTTCAGCCGCTTGGCCGCTATGTCGGCATGGCGGTCGCGGGCACCGAGCCCGACGAAATGGGCATCGGCCCCGTCTTCGCGATCCCCAAGCTGCTCGAACGCTTCGATCTCAAGATGGACGATATCGGCCTCTGGGAACTCAACGAAGCCTTTGCCGTGCAGGTCCTCTATTGCCGCGACACGCTCGGCATCCCGAACGAACTGCTCAACGTCAACGGCGGCTCGATCTCGATCGGCCACCCCTTCGGCATGACCGGCGCCCGCTGCGTCGGCCACGCGCTGATCGAAGGCAAGCGCCGCGGCGTCAAATATGCCGTCGTGACGATGTGCATCGGCGGCGGCCAGGGCGCAGCGGGCCTGTTCGAGGTCTTCTGATTTGCGTTTGAATGCTCCGCGTATCGAGCCGGTCGAACTCGACCGGCTCGATGCCGACCAGCGCACCGCGCTCGAACCCTTCCTTGCCTCCGATGGGGGCAAGGTCGGGGGCGGCAAGATCCTCAACATCTTCCGCACCCTCGCCCATGCGCCCAAGGCGCTCACTGCCTTCCTCGGCTGGGGCAATTACATCCTCTCGAAGCGGAGCGCGCTTTCGCCCCGCGACCGCGAGCTCGTCATCCTGCGCACCGGCTACAACTGCCGCTCGGGTTACGAGTGGACGCAGCACAAGCGCATCGGGCTCGGCTGTGGCCTCAGCGAAGACGAGATCGCGCGCATCAAGGCCGGTCCCGATGCGGACGGCTGGAACGACCTCGACCGCGCGATGCTCCGCGCGACCGACGAGCTCACCACTAACCACTTCGTGACCGACGCAAGCTGGGCCGCGCTCGCGCCGCTCGGTGACAAGGGCCGCATGGACCTTGTGATGACCGTCGGCCAGTACACGCAGGTTTCGATGATATTGAACAGTTTCGGCATCCAGGTCGAGGACGGCTGGGATGTCGACCCCGACCTCAGAGCCTGAAATCCAAGGGAGAGAAAGATGAGCGAAATCGGTGTGATCGCAACGCTGCGCGTGCAGCCGGGCAAGGAAGCGGAATTCGAAGGCGTCTTCGCCGAGCTCGCGCCCGCCGTGCGCGTGAACGAGCCCGGCAACAGCTATTACAAGCTGTTCCGCACCGGCGAGACCGGCGTGTACAAGGTGCTCGAATGCTATGCCGATGCGGCGGCGATCGAAGCGCACCGCGCGTCGGACCATTTCCGCACCCTCGGCGCAAAGCTTGGCCCCTGCCTCGCGGGCCCGCCCGAAATCGAAAGCATGCCGGCGGTCTGATCCCGCCGCGCATTGACCGGGCGCGGCCGGACTGACAGATTTGGCTCCGGGTCCAGGACTGGGAGACATGATCATGTCAGACGCCGTTACCGCCGTCCGCGCCATCTATGACGCCTTTGCCGCCGGCGACATGCCGGCGCTCGACGCCGCGCTCCGGCATATCGAGTGGCACGAAAATCTCGGCATGCCCTATGGCGGCGTGTGGCAGGGCTTTGCGGAGGTTGCAGAGCATGTCTTCGGGCCGATCGCCGCCATAG